>DATGLE010000266.1:0-4943 GCA_035294325.1 Ktedonobacteraceae bacterium
AAGGAGCAACGTATGATTAAGCCCTACACTGCCGTCGGACTGATCCCCACGGTGCGCGGCATTCGCACCCGCGCCGATATCAAGCGCAACCTCGAACATCTCTCCCACCTGGTTAAAGCTGCGGCCTGGCTCTCCAGCCTCGACCTGCCCGTCAGGTTGATCGCTTTTCCCGAAGGGGCGCTGCAAGGCTTCAACGACGAAGTGCTCGACCTCGATCATGTGCAATTTGCCAGGGAATGCGCCATTGACATTCCTGGTGAGGAGACCGAGGAGTTGGGCAAGATCGCCAGGCAGTACAATGCCTTCATCATGGCGCAGGCCAAAGCCCGTCACCCGGAAATCAAGGATCGTTTTTTCAACGTCGGCTTTATCCTCAACCCGGCAGGCGACGTTATTTTGCAGCACTATAAGGTATCGCCGCTTTTCCCCGTCGAGCACTCGGTCTGCCCGCACGATATCTACGACTGGTGGATAGAGCGTTATGGCAGGAATCTCAATGCCTTCTGGCCCGTTGTCGATACAGAGATCGGGCGGTTAGGCATCATGATGGCGAACGAAGGCTCCTACCCCGAAAATGCGCGCGCCCTGGCAATGAACGGCGCCGAGGTCGTCTACCGCGCATCCTATCCCCATCCGGCTACCGGCAACGACATCTTTGAGATCCAGAGCCGCGCGCGGGCGCTGGATAACAACATGTACATTGTGGCTCCCAATATGGGCACCTATTATCTCTTCCCGGAAGAGGATACCCCCATCGATACCTTCGGCGGGCGCTCCTATATCATCAACTATAAAGGGCAGATTGTCGGCAGGCAGGATTATGGCGCCGGATCGACCTACGTGGGGGGCGTCATCGATATCGAGGCCCTGCGCGATCATCGTGCCCGTGCCCAGTGGGATAACTGGATGAAAGACCTGCGCACCGAACTCTATCAAATGCTCTACGAGCAGCCGATTTACCCCAGAAACCTCTACCTGGACCGTGAGCCGATGAAGCACGCCGAGTACCGCGAAAAGGTGATCCAGAAGCAGATCGATCTCATGCACGAGCGCGGCATCTGGGTGAAACCCGAGCGCTGAGCAGCATCAGGCAGATCATCCGCGCTGGTCAGGCCCCTGCTCTCCTCTCCAGAGGACGAAGGCGCCCGACAGGACTGCCTGCACCATGTAATGGGCCGGAATAGTATTATCCCTCTGCCGAGACGCATTCTTCGCGGCAGCCGCGTACCATTTTGTATTTGAGGCGCGGCGCGCGGCGGCTGAAAAGCACGGCGGCGAAGTAGGCCAGGGCAGCCAGGGTCGAGATGTAGAAGCCCGCCGGTAGATGGCGCCCGGTCCCGGCGAAGGCCAGGATCAGGCCGCCCCATGTAATGCTCAGGCTCAACAGCAGCGAGAGCAGCAGCGTGGCGCGCGGGCGATGTGTCAGGCGCGCAGCCGTGGCAGCAGGCGCGACGAGCAGCGCGAAGACCAGCAGCACGCCCACTACCAGTACCGATTCCGCCGTCGTCACGGCCAGCAGGAGCAGGAAGAGGATGGAGAGCAGGCGCACCGGTACGCCGCGCGCCTGCGCTACCTGCGGGTCGATTGAGGCGAAGAGCAGCGGGCGAAAGAGCAGCGCGAGCGCCAGCAGAACGGCGCAACTGCATGCCAGCGCGATCAGCACATCGCTGCGACTCACGCTGAGAATAGAGCCGAAGAGGATGCCCACGCCCGCGCTCGCGTGCGCCGCGCTGCTCTGCGTATAGATGCTCAGGAAGAGCACGCCCAGGCCGAGCGCGAACGAGAGCACCATGCCGATCTCGATATCGCGCCCGCGCACGCGCTCACCCAGCGCGCCGATAGCGAAGGCAGAGATCAGCGTGAAGCCGAGCATGCCCAGCAGCGAGCCGATGCCCAGCACAGCGGCTCCCGTTGCTCCGGCAAAGCCGATATCGGTCAGGGCCTCGCCCGCGAACGCCTGCGCGCGCAGCACCACAAAATAGCCGACCAGCGCCGTCACCACCGCGACAATCGTGCCGGCAAGAAACGCGTTCTGCACAAAGTCAAGCTGGAAGAGTGCTAACATCGTTGTCCCTCCGTGCTGCTGTCACATGCTCCGTCTCATTGGCCCTATTTTCCGGCCCCCCTCCAATATTTCTCCGCGTCCCGCGCCCGATCCAGAGCGGGGAGAGCAGGCGCACCGGCAGATAGATCACGAAGGCAATGGTGGCGATATAAAAGCTTACCGGCCAGCTTCCGTTCACGGCGGCCAGCACGATCCCCAGCCAGGTATAGCCCACGCCGAGCGCGACAGCAATCAGGATAATCCAGAGCGGGCGCTGCACGATACGCATGGCCGTCGCCGCCGGGCCGACGAGCAGCACAAAGACCAGCAGCGCGCCCACGATCTGCACCGCAACCGAAACGGTAATCGCCACCAGCGCCAGAAAGACCACGGCCAGCATCCTCACCGGCACGCCGCGCGCCTGCGCAACCTCCGGGTCGAACGAGCTAAAGAGCAGCGGGCGAAAGAGCGCGCAGATCGTAGCGATCACCAGCAGGCTGACGACGGCCATGACCAGCACATCGAGCTGGCTGATGCCCAGGATGGTTCCAAAGAGAATGCTGTAGACGCGCTCGGCGTAGCCCGAGTAGAGCGAGAGGAACATCAGGCCCAGGCCCAGAGCAAAGGTCATCAAGATCCCGATAGTGATGTCGCGCTCGCGTATCTCGCGGCCCAGCAGCGCGATACCCACCGCGGCACAAATAGTAAAGGCAAAGAGGCCGAAGACGGGATCGACGCCGAGCAGCACCGCTCCCGCTGCCCCGGCGAAGCCGATATTGGGCAGCGCATGACCGGCGAAGGTCAGCCCGCGCGCGATCAGAAAGTAGCCGGCGATGGCCGCTACTACCGCGACGAAGGTCCCCGCGAAGAGGGCATTCTGGATAAAAGGATAATGTAAAACGTTGAGCATAAGTATGTACCGTACCTGCAAATCTTCCTGACGGCTCACCGCTGCGCGGTTCGCCAGAGTGTGGAGTCTGCGGGCACAGCGCCTGCGGCGCTGTGCCCGCAGACTCCACACTCGAAGGTGCGCCGCAGGCGCACAAACATGCGCATCGGCTTATTTAGATTGCGCTAAACTCTGCTCCAATGTGTTCAACTGGTCAAGCATCCACTGCTGATAGGTCTTCCCGGATGGCATCGTCTCCGTTACCGGCATAATCGGAATATGCTGCGCCCTGGCGGCGTTTTGTAATTTAGTCGTGACCGGCGTGATCGTCTGCTCATTATAAATCAAAACCTTGATCTGGCGCCGCGTAATCTGATCCTGTGCCGCGATGACGCTATCCGCCGGCGGATCGTTGCCCTCGGCAATGGCCTTCTGGAAATCAGCGGGCGTCAGCACGTTGAGGCCCATCGGCACGGCCTGGTAGAGATAGATTGTCTCGGTAAGCCCGATGGGGGTGCCGGCGTACCTCGCCTTGATCGCGCCCATCTTCTGCTGGATTGGCTTGAGCGACCGGGTGAAGGTCCGCAGGTTGCGCTCGAAATCGGCGGTGTGGCCGGGATCTAGCCGCGTCAGGCTGCCGGTGATCACACGGGCAATGCTCTCGATGTCGTCGATGCTGTACCAGACGTGTTCGTTATCGGGCAACTTGTGCGGGGCCAGGTCGAAGCCTTTGAGCACGATGCGGCTGCTGCTGGGCGAAGCCGAGAGCAGCTTGTCCATCCAGTCGTCGTAGCCGCCGCCGTTGGCAATGACAAGCCTGGCATCCGCCACGGCTTCCGCGTTCCTGACGCTGGACTCGTACTCGTGCGGATCAACATTGGGATCGGAGAGGATGCTCGTTACCGTGACACGCTTCCCTCCCAACTGCTGAACAATGTTGCCATAGAAGTTCTCCGCCGCCACAACGGGGATCGCTGTCGTGGAAGATGCGGCGGAGTTTGTGCTTGCGTTGCTGCCGCATGCAGCGCCTGAAAATAGGATCGCGAAGGCCAGAATCAGCCAGGCGAGCGTCCTTCTCTCTCCAGCCATGCAGGTATGCTCCCTTTTATTGATACGTCATATCTATAACCAGAGCATAGCATAACATAGAGCAGCGAGATCTGTCAATGAGATATGGTCTCATTAGTATTTTGAAGCAGGGATGGTGGTAGGGCCGGTGGGCGCCCGCCGGCCCTACCACCATCCCTGCTTCAAAAACTAGCCCTAGCCCATTCAGTTTACTTTCTGCGAAGTTGATGGCAGCAAGAGTTCATTTCAATACAAATTTCATTGAGGCTCTCTTTGCTTTTTGGGGGAGGATCCATATGCAGCGTAATAGAATGCGGGATCTTTTATTTATGATTATCGCTATTGCACTCGCGGGGGGAAGTCTGGCGGCGGCCCATCTGACCCTGGCTCACGCGAGCGTCGATCAGCGCGCGCTCTTGAGTGCGCAGCTTGTGCCGCAGGTGCGCACGGCGCGGCTCGTGCAGGCGGCGGATCCGCAACAGCTCTTGAATCTCTCGATAGGTCTACGGCTGCGCGACGAGGCGCAGGCGGATAGTCTCCTGGCCGCGATCTACGATCCCCAATCCCCCCGGTACCACCACTATCTGACTCCCGGCCAGTTCACGCGGTTATTTGCTCCTGATCCATCTCAAATCCAGCAAATAACAACCTATCTTCAGAGCGAAGGGCTGACCGTAACCGCGATAGCGCCCGATAACCTGCTGATCGACGCCACAGGCTCCGTTGCCCGGGTGCAGCAGGCGTTCCAGACAAGGATCAACCTCTATCAGCAGGGCGGCCACACCTTCTACGCCAACGCGGCTCCCCCGGCCATACCCGCCACTCTGAGCCAGTTGATCGCTTCGATAGGCGGGCTGGATAATAGCGCGCAGTATCAGCCGTTATATCAACATCGCACCATCCTGGCGGGAGCGAGCGGGCTGAGTCCTGATGACCTGGCGC
>DATGLE010000267.1:0-28130 GCA_035294325.1 Ktedonobacteraceae bacterium
ACTGTTACCTGGGTCAGAGCGACACGGAGGGCATCTACCAACTCAGGAGTTGGAACCAGGGGCATAGGCAGGGGAGTGGAAGCCGTGGTGGGTGCAGCTCGCTCTGATACCTGTGGCACATGGCGTAAGGCATGCGCCACAATCAGCAGTACGATCACCAGAGAACGTACCCAGATCAGTGCCTCCACTGGAATGAAGACATGGGCATATGCCGCGTCCAGCGTCAGATTCAACGTCTGTTGCACGCTCTCAATGTTGCTGACAATGGCTGCCGTAAAGAGCAGCAGGACAGAGAGACAGGCATGCAAGATGCATTTGATTCGCTCGCCCTGGTTATGGTAGCGGAAGGTGCGGATGATCGTGCCTGCTACGCTGGCATCAATAGCGATACATTGCGTCCAGGCCCAGACTCGTTGCATGAAGAGGTCGTCGGTGAGCACGGAACCTTCTGTCAGGACATTCGCCATACTCGCGATTAACCCGAAGGCTAACAGCAAGACCGAGAGGCTTGAAGTTAGCTCCAGAGCATAGAGGATCGCGGTATCAATTTTCTCAATGCTGGTGAATTGCTTCATCGTTCTCTCCTGCCTATAGCCTGACCTCGAAACCGAGTTCATCGAGCGGTTGGGATTGAACATCCCGCACGCTCTCATCGGATCGGATGATATCGAGCCAGAGGAACGAAGAATGTTCTTCAACTCCGGCAGGATGAAGGGTGTAGCGCGCTCGGCGCTCTCCTGCCTGGCCCTTCACTGTCAGCATGATCTCTGTGCCATCTACCGCCGGAAAGCCATACACGTCTATGGCTGCAAGCGGCGAATAGGTTGACGGGATATGGTCGGCTTCTTCTGTGATATCGAGGTCAAAAGCATGTGTGCTAACAATGCTTTGCTCATCGGGAGTGCGTAAGCTTATCATCATGGTGATAAACTTGTAGCCGTACTCCTGCTGGTAGACCAGTGTTCCTCGATACCCTTCCAGGGGCTTCTGGTTGGCTCCTGGCTTCTGATTGCTCATTGTTACCTCCTGTGCTAAACTGGTTAAATCAGTGGGTATATCAATCAGCGTCAGGTTATGCTGCCTGGAGCCACTCTTTTAATTCGCGGATGAGGTTGCGGATTTCTTGCCGCGTTGGGAGCTTAAATTCAGTAGTTCGGCTGGGCGAAGGCTGCCTGGTCCAATCTCTTCGGTCCCTGGCTCATGGGTGCGGCCATGTTCATCCAGGACGCGCGCGGCAAATTTGACGCCCTGGAGACGCTGGAGATGCTGCACAACTATCCCATCACGACATTCTGCGCGCCGCCAACCGCTTACCGCATGATGGTTCTCGATGAGCCGCTGCGCTATATGAAGGCCAATCCACCAAAGGCGCTGCGCCACTGCGTCGGTGCTGGCGAACCGCTCAATCCTGAGGTCATCAGAGCGTGGGAGCAGGCGACGGGCTTAACTATTCGCGATGGCTACGGCCAGACCGAGACGGTGCTGCTGTGTGGCAACTTCCCGCCGCTGCCCGTCAAACCCGGCTCGATGGGCAAGCCCTCGCCCGGCTTCGAGGTCAGCGTCATCGATCACGACGGCAGCGAACTGCCTCCCGGCAAGGAGGGCGATATCGCTGTCCGCGTCAAGCCAGTGCGGCCCCCCTGGCTCTTCAAAGAATACTGGCGCAATCCCGATGCGACGCAGGCATGCATTCGCGGCGATTGGTACATCACCGGGGATCGAGCGTATAAAGATGAGGATGGCTATTTCTGGTTTGTGGGCCGCGCCGACGATGTAATTATCAGCGCCGGCTATCGCATCGGGCCGTTCGAGGTCGAGAGCGCGTTGAAAGAGCACCCGGCGGTGGCCGAATCGGCAGTGGTTGCCAGCCCCGACCAGATGCGCGGCGAGATCGTCAAAGCCTTTGTCATCCTCGCTCCCGGCTATAGCCCCTCGCCCGAACTTGCCAGCGAGCTACAGGAGCACGTCAAGAAGGTCACGGCGCCGTATAAGTATCCACGCGAGATCGAGTTTGTGGAGAGCCTGCCCAAGACTATTTCGGGCAAGATCCGCCGCGTCGAACTGCGCGAAATGGAACGCCGCAGGAAGCAGGCAAAATAGTGATCTCTGAGAAGATTTTCTTCGCTGCGCGAAGAAAATCTTCTCAGAGATCACTATTACTTCAGTCCATTATCAGGACCAGCTTGCCAAAGTTCTTGTTTTCGGCCATTATCGCGTGCGCGCTGGCAACCTCCCGCAAAGGATAGACCTGCTCGATGATTGGCCGGACGCGCCCGCTCGCCAGCAATGGCACAACCTGCGTGGCGAAGCGCCGCGTCACCGCCAGTTTCTCCTCCAGTGTGCGCGTGCGCAGCGTGCAGCCGCGTATTTGCAGCCGCTTGCTCATGACCAGCCCGAGGTTTACGTTTGCCTGCGCGCCACCCAGCGTGGCGAGAAATACCAGGCGCCCCCACGTCGCCAGCGCCTCCAGGTTCTGCTCCATATACGCCGCGCCGATGAAATCCAGCACGACGTGTACGCCGGCGCCGCCCGTAAGTTGCTTCACCTCGGCGGCGAAGTTCTGGTCGGAAAGGCCCACATCCAGGCCGAGCGATTTTGCTTGCTCCAGCTTGGCAGGCGTGCGCGATGTACCATAGACAGTGGCGCCGACGGCCTTCGCAAGCTGAATAGCAGCCGTTCCTACGCCACTGCCGGCGGCATGGATCAGCAGGCGCTCGCCCATCTGCAAGCCAGCCTGGGTAAAGAGCGCGTCGTGCGCCGTCATGAAGACCTCTGGGACGCCTGCCGCCTGCACAAAATCCAGATTTTCAGGGATCTCTACCAGCAATCCCTCGTGCGCCAGCAGGTACTCGGCCTGGCCGCCGCCTCCCGTAATGCCCATCACGCGCTGCCCTGGCTGCCAGGAGCGGACCAGCGGTCCGACAGCATCGACTTCGCCCGCGAACTCCAATCCAGGTATATTAGAAGGCGATCCCGGCGGCGCTGGATAGCCGCCCGCGCGCTGCGCCAGATCAGCCCGGTTGATGCCCGCCGCATACACACGCACACGTACCTGGTCCCCTATCGGCACCGGGCGCTCGACATCCTGGATCGCTAACACTTCTGGCCCGCCTGGTCTGGTAATTACTACTGCCCTCATGGCTTTAACCCCCTTTTAAAGAGCGTCTGCTTTCCAGCGCACTCGCTTGCTCGCGCCTGCGAGCGTCGCAGCGGATAACTTGTTTTGCGAACAATGCGCTTCGCGCATTGTTCGCAAAACAAGTTATCTGCCTGGTGCGGCTCCGCCGCGCGACTGCACGGCCACAGAGACGAGGACACTGAGAATCAGATAGGCTCTCTTAGATCATCACGTATCTTCTCTATTGTACAATGCAGAGGGAGTACCAATAGGCTCAAGAGTACAACCAGGGTTATTTAAAAGAGGAGAACTTTTATGCTAGCAATTACGAACGCCACCATCATCGACGGCACCGGCAGCGATCCATTGGAGGATGGCGCCATCCTCATCGACGGAGGACGCATCAGCACCATAGGCCGCTCAGGTCAGGTGAACATACCGCGCGACGCCACGGTGATCGATGCGCGCGGCGCGAATATGCTGCCCGGCCTGATCGATACGCATGTCCACTTCCTGGTGGAATATCCCGATATACCGCGCCTGCTGGTGACGCCGCCCTCGCTGCGCATACTCGAAGCCATTCCACGCATGCGAGCGACGCTGGATGCTGGCATTACGACGGTGCGCGACGCGGGAGGCACACCAGCCGGCGTCAAGATGGCGGTTGAGCGCGGCCTCGTCCCCGGACCGCGCATGCAGGTCGCGGTCACGCTGATCAGCCAGACCGGCGGTCACGGGGACGGCCACTATCCCTGCTGCATCGATCTGCATTTCTTTGGCCTGCAATTTCCCGATCTGCCCAATGGCGTCGTTGACGGCGTTGAAGAGGTGCGCAAGGCTACGCGCGAGATTCTGCGCGCCGGGGCGGACTGGATCAAGCTGGCAACTACCGGCGGCGTGCTTTCTACGGCGGATTCGCCCAGGTCCTCGCAACTGACCGTGGAGGAGATCGCCACCGCCGTCTATGAGGCCGCCGCGCAGGAGAAGCTCTGCATGGCTCACGCGCAGGGCACCCAGGGCATCAAGAACGCGCTTCTGGCCGGAGTCGCCTCCATCGAGCATGGCGTTTATCTGGATGATGAGACCATCGACCTGATGCTGGAAAAAGACGCTTATCTCGTGCCCACGCTGGTCGCACCCCTCGCAGTGATTAAATATGGGCACGATCATCCCGATATTCTCCCCCCGGTGATGGCAAAGAAGGCGGCTGATGTGGCCGAGATCCATGCGCGCAGCTTCGAGCGCGCGGTGCAGGCAGGCGTGAAGGTTGCGATGGGCACAGATTCGGGGGTGGGGCGGCATGGTGAAAACGGCCAGGAGCTGCCGCTGATGGTCAGGCACGGCATGACTCCCATGCAGGCCATCATGGCAACGACCCTCCATGCGGCGCGCCTGCTGCGCCTGGACGATCAACTCGGAACACTGGAGGCTGGCAAACTCGCCGATGTGATTCTGGTCGATGGCGATGTGCTGCACGATATCCACAGTATAGCCGATCCGGCAAATGTGAAGCTGGTGCTCAAAGGCGGTCAGGTGGTAAAGAATATTCTTAATCAATAAAAATATATCCCTGCTGCTTGAGCAGCAGGGATATATTTTTGATTATCTATTGTTGACGGCTTCGAGATCAATCTCGATCTTCACCTCGTCGCCTACCAGGACGCCGCCGGTCTCGAGCGCCTGGTTGTAGGTGAGGCCCCATTCCTTGCGGTTGATCTTCGTGGTTGCGCTCAGGCCAGCGCGCTGCCCTCCCCAGGGATCTTTGCCCTGACCAGAATACTCGGCCTTGAAGGCAACCGGCCTGGTCACGCCGCGTATGGTCAGATCACCGAGCACCCTGTACTCGTTGTCCCCGATGCGCTCTACTTTTGTACTTTTGAAATTAAGTGTGGGATATTTTTCGGCGTCAAAGAAGTCGGGCGAACGCAGGTGCGCGTCGCGCTTCGGATCGCGCGTATCAATGCTATTTACATCGGCCTGCGCATCTACCCAGGAGTTTTCCGGGTGCTGCTCGTCGATGTGCAGGTGGCCGCCGATAACGTTGAACTGCCCCTTAACGGTGCTGAGCATCATATGTTTGACAGCAAATGTTGCTTGCGAATGCGCGGGATCAATTTCCCAGGCCATAGGGTGTGCCCTCCATCAGATATTCTAATTTTTTATTAGTAGCTTCACTACTTGAAGTCATGATAGCATCCAAACTTCTCTTTGTCAAGTTAATTACTTTTTATTAGTGAGCTTTAATCCAAGAATGTGACTGGATCCCCCGACACTCGCGCTTGCTCGCGCCTGCGGCGCTCGCTGGAAGGGGATGGCATGGCAGGTGCGCAAAGCGCACCTGCCATGCCATCCCCTTCCTTTGCGCGGCTCCGCCGCGCGTCGGCGCATCTTGCAGATGGCGGACAATGCAACAGGCGCCAGGTACACTCTCCACACAACCAATCCAGCCTTCGTGCGACGCTCAACTCCCGGGATGTAGTGAGTGCACGATCATGGTATAATCAGCTAGCAGGAGAAAGGTGGAGGATTTTCGAGCATGTTTACGCTCAACGATATACTGGAAGGCAATGCTGGCCGCGTGCGCGTGCCGGGCGACGCGACGCCCGATCCGTCGCTGGTTTTTCGCGCAGCCCATCACGACAGCCGCCAGATCGAGCCGGGCGATCTCTTCATTGCCATCAAAGGCGCCAGGGTTGACGGGCACAGCTTCATTCCCGCAGTCGCTCGCGCCGGCGCGCTTGGCGCTCTCTGTACCGAACCCGCAAGCGATGTACCGCCGCAATTTCTCCAGTTTGTTGTCCCCGATGTCGTTGCAGCGTTGCACGCTACCGCCCGCGCCCGCGCGCAGCGCCAGCCGGGCACCATCCGCATCGGTATCACGGGCAGCAATGGCAAGACGAGCACAAAGGAGGCGGTTGCCGCCGTCCTCAGCCGCCAGGCCCCGACGCTCAAGACGCAGGCATCGTACAATAACGAGATCGGCTATCCTCTGACGCTGCTGCGCCTGGAGCCGCAGCACCGCTATGCCGTGCTGGAAATGGGGGCGCAGTGGGTAGGGGAACTGGCCTGGCTCAGTCGCACCATCGCCCGCCCGCACTGGTCGATCATCACCAGCGTTGGCGCGGCTCACCTGGGCCTCTTCGGTTCACAGGAGCAGGTGGTCATCGCGAAAAGCGAACTGGTGCAGGTGCTTGACGAAGAGGGGTTCGCCATTCTCAACTACGATGATCCCAATGTGCGCGGGATGAGCGAGAAGACGCGCGCGCGTGTGCTCTACTATGGCACAGGCGAAGGGGCAGAAGTGCACGCCAGCGAGATTGG
Organism: Ktedonobacteraceae bacterium; assembly: GCA_035294325.1. Classification (GTDB taxonomy): domain Bacteria; phylum Chloroflexota; class Ktedonobacteria; order Ktedonobacterales; family Ktedonobacteraceae; genus DATGLE01. The sequence goes on from DATGLE010000267.1 coordinate 6,440, forward strand.
CGGTGATGCGCTGCTCGGCCATTATTTCACGCTGCATTATCACGGTCAGCAGCGTCGCGTGCAGCTTCGCCTGCCGGGAGAGCACGGCATCACGATAGCGCTGGCGGCAGCGGCAGCGGGCTGCGCGGCCGGGATGGCGCTGGACGAAATCGGGGCCGTGCTGGAAACGCTCTCTCCGGCGAAGGGACGCTGCCAGATCAAGCCAGGCCCCAACGGTAGTACGCTCATCGACGATAGCTACAACGCCAACCGTCACTCGATCATCGCTATCGTCAGGGCTATGCACGAAAGCGCCCTGGCGCCACAGGGCAAGCGCTGGGCAGTGCTCGGCGATATTCTGGAACTGGGACCATATGCACGCGCCGAACATCTCGCCTGCGGCGAGGTGCTGGCCGCCACGGTGGATTATCTCGTTGCCGTCGGAGACCAGGCACGTTTCTACGTCGAGGGCGCGATCAAGGCCGGCATGCCGGAGGGCAACGCCTACTATTTCTGCGCCGACATCGAGCATAGCACCGAACTGGAGGCTGCGAAACGAGCCGCCGCCGACCTGTTGCTACACAATGTACACAGCGAGGATCTTGTGCTGCTCAAAGGCTCGCGCGGCCTGCAAATGGAAACTATGTTAGCAATGTGGTAATTCCTGGGTGCGTTCCTGCTCCCGCATGTGCTCGCACCTGCCGCACGAACGTCCGCCCGGCAAGAGAGTGCGGGGAAGTTGAGGATCAGACATCTCTTAGAGTTAGAGAAAGGACGGGACAGACGTGGTACGAAACAAGAAGATACGCGTTGGCCTGATCTTCGGAGGCCGTTCGGGAGAGCACGAAGTCTCCCTCGCCTCGGCAAGATCGGTGATGGAGAACCTGGATCCTGAAAAGTACGAGGTTATCCCCATCGGCATCACCAGAGAGGGATCGTGGCTGCTTGGCGCCGCTCCGCCCGCGCTCCAGGCCGCCGGAGCAGGCGCTCAGGCCGCGATCAGCGAGGGCGCGCCGGCGACGACTGCTGTCACGCTGACCGGCGATCCCGGCGTGAAACGTCTCATCCCGATCCAGGGCAGCGAGCGCCTGCAAGATAACGGAGCGCTGGATGTCATCTTTCCCGTACTGCACGGCACTTATGGCGAGGACGGCTCCCTCCAGGGCTTGCTGGAGATGGCAAACGTGCCCTACGTTGGCTGCGGCGTCCTGGGATCGGCTCTGGGCATGGACAAAGAGAAGATGAAAATGCTCTTTCAGAGCGTTGGCCTGCCCATCGTTGATTACCTGGTCTACCGGCGCCACCTGTGGGAACGCTCGCCGGAGACCGTCATCGCCGAGATTGAGCAGCGTCTCGGCTATCCCTGCTTCGTCAAGCCCGTCAACCTCGGATCGAGCGTCGGAGTCAACAAGGCGCACCAGCGCGAAGAACTGGAGCATGCGCTGCGTGTGGCAGCCGAATATGACAGGAAAATTATTATCGAGCGCGGCCTCAACTGCCGCGAACTGGAATGCGCCGTGCTGGGCAACGATGAGCCGATTGTCTCCGTCGTCGGCGAGGTTATCGCCAGCAACGAATTCTATGACTACAACGCCAAATATATCGACAATCAATCAGAGATTATCATTCCCGCTCCCATCCCACAAAGCACAGCCGAGGAGGTGCGCAACTATGCCCTGCGGGCCTTTGCCGCGCTCGACCTGAGCGGGCTTGCACGTATAGACTTCTTCCTGGAGAAAGGGACCGGCAAAGTCTATATCAACGAGGTTAACACGATGCCCGGCTTCACGCAGATCAGCATGTATCCCAAGCTCTGGGAGGCAAGCGGCATCCCTTACACGGAACTGCTGGACCGCCTGATCGAACTGGCTATCGAGCGCCACAACGATCAGCAGCGCAACCGCACCAGCCTGTAAACCTGGCAGGGGGGGCAGGGGACAGCAGTCCCTTGCGGGGGCGCGGGTGTCCCCGCTTTCCCCTTTATTCTCCCCGCAATACTTTGGTGACACTTTTTGCTAGCGGTAGAAAGAGCAAGCTTATGGCACTCACAACTATCCATTCGCTGACCGCCGAACCACTAACCATCCCGCTGCTCGAACCCTTCACCATCGCTACCGGCGGCGTCTCCGAGGCGCGCAACGTGCTCATCACCGTTACGCTCAGGGATGGCAGCGTGGGCTACGGGGAATGCGCTCCCTTTCCGCCAAGCACAGGCGAATCGCAAGAGACGGCCCTGGCAGCGGCGCGAGGCTGCGCCGAACTGCTCAGGGGACGCGACGCGGCGCAATGGCGCATGCTTTCAAAACTGATCCACAGCATCTACTATAGCCAGAAGACGGTCTGCGCCGGCGTGGAAATGGCGATCCTTGATGCACTGACGCGCTCCTATGGCATTCCTCTTTACATTTTCTTCGGCGGCGCCAGCGCGGCAGTCGAAACCGATATGAGCATCCCGATGGTTACGCCCGAGCGCGGGTATGTCCTGGCGAAAGAGACGGCGGCACGGGGCATTTCATGCATCAAGGTGAAGGTCGGGGGCGATCTGCGAAACGACGTTGATCGCGTCGAGGCCGTGCGCAGCGGCGCGCCTCATCTGGGCCTCACCCTCGATGCCAACCAGGGCTACACCGCCAACGAAGCTCTACTCTGCCTGGAGGCGCTCGATGATCGCAACATTCGCCCGCTGATGCTTGAGCAGCCTGTGCATAAAGACGACCACGAGGGACTGCGCTACGTGACGCAGCACACGACGGTGCCCATCGCCGCCGACGAAAGCGCCTCCAGCGCCGCCGCCGTCTCCCAGCTTATCGCGATGGGCGCGGTCAACGTCATCAATATCAAGCTGATGAAGACCGGCATTGTCGAGGCGCTGGACATCGCCGCCCTCTGTCGCACAACCCATACCCAGCTGATGATCGGAGCAATGATGGAATCGCGCCTGGCTATTAGCGCCGCCGCTCACTTCGCGGCCGGCCTGGGCGGCTTTAGATTTATTGACCTGGATACACCGATGCTGCTGGCCGAAGATCCGTTCACAGGAGGCTTCACGCAGCAGGGAGGCATCTATGATTTAACCGCTGTAGAACGCGGCCTGGGCGTAGCTCCCAGATAAACAGATCTATCTGTAGAGACGCCCCTTGCGGGCGTCTGGCGAGCGAGGGGTAGGGCGACCACCAGGATGTGACCCGCCATGCGCGCCCTAGACCCCAAACCAACGCACACAGCAGGAACACATCCTGGTGGCCGCCCCACCCCTCGCTACAACTATCAATAGCGGAACATTCTTAACAAGTGCCCGGCTACTCGCCTCTATGTACATGATAGCGTTACATTACAAGCCGGACCTATGATATCAACGCAGCGAAGAGTGGAGCAGACGCATTCTCAGCAGCAGCCAGGAGCGCGCCATCATCGGCAGTGCAGCCAGCAGAGCCGCCGCGCATCCCAGGAGGATCACCGGCAGCAGGGCCGCCTGGTGGTCGAGCCAGCCCCCGACCAGCGCGCCAAGCCCGAAGGCCGCCAGCGCCACGGTCAGCATGATAGAGCGGGTGCGGCGCCGCAGCCAGTCGTAGCTCAGAGCTTGCTCCAGGTTTGTATACCAGGCGTCATAGAGCGGCACTGGCAGGCCAAGCACATCGTACCAGAAGAGCGCTCTGGCCTTACGCCGGATAGGGGAACGCAGGCAGTCGGCCTCACGCGCAGCCTCGGCTTCGCGCCCGAGTGTCTGTATATGCTGCCGCGCCTCGGATTGTGTATAGAGCGGATACATCAGGTCAATCTCCTTTACCCCGATTGACCATCCGGCTCCCATGCTTTACAATGGAGGGTAAGCCAGATGGTACAGCAACCAGATGGCGGTTAGCGGGGCGTGTGCGAACTTGCCAGGTCTGAACACGTCCCGCCATGTCTATAGTTTAAGTCCTATTGCGGTCATCTTCCTTCCGCAATAGCTGCCCTTCCCAGCCGGATAAAGTGCCACAGCGCACCAGTATAGCCTATTGCAAATCAGCGCCGGTCACAACAGGCAAAGGAACAGGTTTTCGGCTGCCCTTTGGTACAGCCCTCACCTCTATGCTTCTATTCTTCTATTCGGTCTCCCGTTTCAGATACGCACCCAGCCACTCGGGCGCGTTAGCGATGGTATCCTCACGCAGGCGATAGCGATGATCGCTCGTTCTCAAACCCACGAGGCCAGAAGAGCGCAGAATCACCATGTGATGATGCATGGTAGATCTGGACACCCCGAACTCATCGGCGAGTTCCTGTAGACTCAAGCCCTGATGCGCAAGCTTCTGGAGGACGCGCAGCCGGCGCTCATCGGCGAGCGCCTTGTAGAGCCTCACCAGACGTGCAGGCGGGGCATTGGTATCTTCCGTCAGGCTCTCATCGGCTACCGGATAGACGAAGATATGCGCATTGCGGTAAACCTCATTACTGACGTATGGCCGCATAATAAAGCTTGGCAGCAGCAGCACCTCGCGCACCGACGACTCCGGCACATATTCAAGGCCATTGGTTACAAGCTCGATCAGCCGCGCAGGCGAAACCGTTTGCTTGAGGGCCAGGCTGGCCTCGGCATCACGCAGCAAGATCGGTAAGACCTGCGCCTCATGCTCGCGATAAACTTCATCGTACCAGAGCCGCATAATCTCCAGCATACGCTCCCTCATCGTCTCAGCATCGAGCGCAAAGAGCAGGCGTAGATTTTTTTGCGTGGCTGATTTATCAAATTCCAGGGCCTTAAAAAATTGCTTCTGCGCCTTCGCATCCCCCTCGGCGGCGCGGAGAATCACATTCGCAGGCAGCTTTCGACGCACTTCACGCGAGTAATAACCCAGCAAAGTCAGGCGCAGATCAAAAGCATCCAGCGCTTCAACCCGCGCCAGCAGAGCGGGGACATCGCGAGGCGGCTCGCAATCGTATGCCAGCCCGACAGCATCCTTCCAGACATGCTTATCGAAGTGTTCAATGGACGCACGCAGTGCGGGCGAGATCCTGGCCTCTATAGCATCAAACCATCCACGCCCGATCTCATAATCGAATTCATGGCCGTCATCAACGGTGCAGAAGGCATAGAGTGTCATCAAGAACTCGCAGGCCGAACTTGCAGCGATGTTGACCTCTGGAAAGAGATCGGGACGCGATGGATTGATTATGGTCATAAGCTGGCCCCATTGGCACTGTTCGATATCTCTCAGACAGTTCAATGAACGTTGTTATGTACGAAAAACTTCGTACAAGTCCATTGTAATCGGACCTGGCCGTTTTGTCAAGAGTGATCGTCCTTCTTTTCAGCATGTGTCTGCTTTCCTGTGCCATCGCTTGCTCATGCCTGCGGCATTCGCCGGCGGGATGGGGAGGAGTGAAACGGGTGCAAAGCACCCGTTTCACTCCTCCCCATCCCGCTCTTGCGCGGCACAGCCGCGCGAACGCCTGAAGTTTGCTTGCATGTACATTTCGCACCGTGTTCTCCTCCCACACTCTTGCGCGGCGGCGCTGCGCGAACGCCTGGCGAGGGGTGAGAACACTGTGGATCAGCTCTACTCTCAGCCATGAATAACGAAACCAGTATGTACTGGATTTTACGTACATACTGAGAAGATAGCATAGATATTGGGAGATGTCAAGGGGAAGAACTGCTATTTTCAGGGGCATTAGACATGCCTATAAATGGCATGCTATACTGCGAACAAAGTCATTATGTATTTATTTGCCAGCAGATCAACGGAGATGTAGGAAAATATGACCACGAGTGAACGTAGTTCGCAGGAAGTTACGCATATCAAAGGGACGCAGGAGAAGATCGCGGAACTGCACGCCCTGAAAGAAGCCTCCATGCTCGGCGGAGGGGCCGAGCGTATCGAAACGCAGCACAAAAAGGGCAAACTCACGGCCCGCGAGCGGCTCGATCTTTTGCTCGATCCCGGCACCTTCAACGAACTGGACATGTTTGTCACGCACCGTGCCACCGACTTCGGGCTGGACGAGCAAAAAATCCCCGGCGATGGCGTTGTTACCGGCTATGGTCAGATCGACGGGCGCCTCGTTTACGTCTTCTCCCAGGACTTCACCGTCTTCGGTGGCTCGCTCTCCGAGGCACACGCGGAAAAAATTTGCAAGGTGATGGATCTCGCCATGAAGAACGGCGCCCCCATCATCGGCCTGAACGACGGAGGAGGAGCGCGCATTCAGGAGGGCGTGGTCAGCCTGGGCGCCTATGCCGATATTTTTCTACGCAATACGCTCGCCTCCGGCGTCGTCCCACAGATCTCCGCCATCATGGGACCGTGCGCCGGCGGCGCCGTTTATTCTCCGGCCATCACCGACTTTATCTTTATGGTCGAGAAGACAAGTTATATGTTCGTTACCGGCCCGGACGTGCTCAAAGCGGTGACGCACGAGGACGTGACCTTTGAGGAGCTGGGGGGGGCCAGGGTGCACAACAGCGTCAGCGGGGTCGCCCACTTCTCCTGCCCCAGCGAACCCGATTGCATCCGCATGCTGCGCCAGTTGTTGAGCTATATTCCCTCGAACAACCTGGAAGATCCGCCGCGCGTAACGCCCACCGATTCGCCTGCACGTATCGCCGAGGAGCTGAATAGCATTATCCCCGACAACTCCAGCAAGCCCTACGACATGAAGGTCATTATTCATCATGTCGTCGATGACGGCGATTTCTTCGAAGTACAGGAACATTTCGCCACCAATATTATCATCGGCTTCGCGCGCCTCAATGGCCGTCCCGTCGGTATCGTAGCCCAGCAGCCACGCGCACTGGCCGGCGTGCTCGATATCAATGCCTCCGATAAGGCGGGGCGCTTTGTGCGCTTCTGCGACTGCTTCAATATCCCCATCATCACCTTTGTCGATGTGCCCGGTTTCCTGCCAGGCATCGGTCAGGAGCACAACGGCATCATCCGGCACGGCGCCAAGCTGCTCTTTGCCTACTGCGAGGCCACCGTTCCCAAAATTACAGTGATTACGCGCAAAGCCTATGGTGGCGCCTACGACGTGATGAGCAGCAAACATGTGCGCGGCGATATCAACTACGCCTGGCCTACGGCGGAGATCGCCGTCATGGGGCCGGAGGGAGCGGTCAACATCCTCTTCAAGGACGAGATCAAGCGGGCAGCGAACCCGGAGCAGCGCCGCCAGGAATTGATCGCCGAATATACAGAGAAGTTCAATAATCCCTACATCGCGGCCAGTCGCGGCTACATCGACGAAGTGATCGAGCCGCGTCAGACGCGCGTCAAGCTTATCAACGCCCTGGAAATGCTGAAAAACAAGCGCGACACGAACCCACCCAGGAAGCACTCGAATATCCCGCTCTAAGTGTGTCCACTTGCCGACACCACCGCTCGCGAGCGCCTGCGTGCTCGCCTTATCCAGGTTGATGTTGTGGCTCAGGCGCGCAGCGCCTGAGCCACAACATCAACCTGGATCCCCTTGCGCGGCGGCACCGCGCGAATGTTAAGCGTTAAGATGCTATTCCTTCCCCTGTCGCTGTTCGCCGGCATGCATATGGGGCCGCGTCCAGTGCAGATCGATATGACTGGGGAAAATGTAAACTACCGGTATTAGCGCGAAGCAGATCAGGCCGGCGATGGGGGTGATAAATGAGCAGATAATGGCTATGAGGCTGATAACGGGTGCAAACAGAACTCTATTGGCGGCGGCTCGCACCATATGCCGATCAACACCAGGACCAGCAATCAGCGGAGTGCGCATCGCGTACCACCAGTGGAAATAGATCACAGCCCCAATCGCCATGATATGAGCGCCATAAAAGATAACAGCGGAGCGGTGGTTGTCATATTCCACCAGGAAAGACGTTGTGAAAGGGATAAAAGAGATAAGGAGCAGGATCAGAATATTGATCCAGAGCAGGCTGCGATTAGCGCGCCTGATGTACTGGAATTGCGCATGCAGGCCAACCCAGTAGACGCCCAGCAGCGCAAAGCTCAGAGCGTATACGAATAAGCCAACCGCCTGTTTCTGAAATAGTACTGCCACCGGATCTCCGCCCGCCACCTCCGTCGCCGTTGGCACGGCGATACCGAACACCAGCAAGGTCATTGCCACAGCGAAAATGCCGTCGGTCAGCGCCTCTATACGGCTGGTGCTCAGACCGAGGGGTATATTAGCAGGTCCTGCTGGTTCGTGGGATGTTTCCTCGCGCTGGCTCATTGATTATTTTCTTAACCCGTATTATTCTCATCAGGTTTTTCGAGCAACTCCAGAAGCACACCATTGGCGCCCCTGGGATGGATAAAGATGGCGCGTCCCTCGGCAGCGACGCGCGGCTGCTTATCCAGGACCGGCGCGCCCTTCTCCTGCATCTCGCGTAACGCGGCGTCGATATCATCAACTTCGAGGCAGAGATGGTGCAGCCCCTCCCCATGCTTCTCCAGAAACTTCGCCAGGCTCGAAGCGGATGCCGTTGGCTCGATCAGCTCGATCTCGCTTCCACCCGGCCCGCCCAGGGGCAGGAAGGCGATGCGTATTTGCTCGCTGGGCACCTCTTTTATCTCGCCGGGGACCAGCCCCAGCGTATCGCGGTAAAAACTCAAAGCCTGTTCAATATTACGAACAATAATGGCGATATGATCGATTCGTTCGGGCATAACAGGCTCCTCTGGTCGATGACCGGCAATCATGGCGACGACTATTTCCCGCAGCGCTCTAGATGAAACTCCGTCTGGCTGAGCCGGTGCGGAACGACGGTGAACAATCCCACACTGCGTTGAATAGAACTCGTCAGCGTGCGCAGCGCCATAAGCGCGCCGATGCGCGTCTCTTCACTATAGTGCAGCAGATCCGCCATCTGCTCGAATTCTGCCTGGGTCAGCACCTCATAGCTCAGATCTGGCTTCACCAGAACGGTCAACTCCAGGTTTACATAAGACAGATGATCTGGTGCGATGAGCGCAGGCTGAATAACGGCTGCGTAGGTATGAACCAGGTTACGCTCATTATAGAAAGCGCTGAGCATATACCAGCGCTCGGGCCAGAAAAATTGCAGGCAATTATTGCGCAGTGGGCGCGTTCCCGTCGCCCAGTGCATAGGCGTACCTGCTGGCAGCCACACCTGCACCGCGCCCGCGGCGGCCGCGGACCTTTCCTCGCCGCCAGGCTGTATTTCCTCGCTTAATCTATACCCTCGCCAGGAGCCGCGCAGATCTCGATCATAACTGCGACACTCTACCAGAAAGTCTGGTTGCATAATGCTCTCCCTTCTGTCAGGCCCCATAGTATGCAAATCTGACGAAATCGTCAAGCGACAAAGGCAAATAGTCCCACTCATTCTTTATCGGCTCGTTGCACACTTTGACATAAGTACTTACGTTGCAGGTTGCAATCAATCTCTCACCCTGGCAGGTCCCGGGGCAGCGCCATCTTTCTTTACGCACACCTCGCCCCAGGCGCTGAGGAGTCATGGCGCGCCGTCTGGCTTCCCCAAAGCATCACCCTATTTCGCTTTTGCTTCAGGTGTTGTAGAATGGAGGAGCATCTACCCATCTATTGTGAGCGCGAAGAGGACAGGAAGACTGCGAGACAATTTCCCTATGCTCTGTCCCAATTGTCATACCGTCAATCCACCGAACGCAAAGTTTTGCCTTGAATGTGGCAATCGCCTGCTGATTTGTCCAAACTGTGGCACGGTGAATCTGCCTGTAGCCAGGTTTTGTATCGAATGTGGCACGCCTTTGCAATCAGCGGGGAGGGGTGCCGCACCGGCAGCCGAATCCGGTGTGATAGTCGAAGCGGTTGCCCCGGAGTCGCCAGCGCTGCTTCTGCCATCTGAAGAGAGGCGCGTCGTCACGGTCATGTTCGCCGACATTACTGGCTCAACCCCTCTGGCGGACCGCCTGGACCCGGAGGATATGCGCGCCATCCTGACAGGCTATTTCAACCTCATGGCCGAGCAGATCCGCAAACATGGCGGCACAATCGAAAAATACATCGGCGATGCCGTCATGGCTATCTTTGGCGCCCCCATAGCGCACGAGGATGACCCGGATCGCGCCATTCGCGCCGCCCTCGATATGCAGGCCGCCCTCGCCCGGTTTAACGAGCAGCGCCAGGCCCTCGATCCAGAGGCAAAACGCCTGCAAATGCGCATCGGCATTAATACGGGCGAGGTCGCCATCCCCAGCAACGTCCGGCAGCGCCAGGACTTTCTGATTACCGGCGATGCCGTCAATATGGCCGCGCGTTTGCAGCAGGTTGCCGCGCCCGATACCATTCTCGTAGGCGAGCGCACTTATCTCTCGACGCGAGAGGTATTCGAGTTTCGCCCGATTGCTCCGCTGCACATCAAAGGCAAGGCGGAGCCAATCTCCGCCTGCGTCGTGCTCGGCCCGCGCCAGCGCGCGCTCACCATCACGCAGCATCCACGCGGCATCCAGGGACGCCCGGTACAGCTCATCGGGCGCTCCCTCGAACTCACCCTGCTGCATGCAAACTACGCGCGCGTTGTGGCGGAGCGCCGCCCGCATCTCATTACCGTCCTCGGCGCCCCCGGCGTTGGCAAATCGCGCCTGATCCGCGAATTTATCGCCCGCGAACAGGATAAGTGCAAAAGCGCCTCCGCCGGGAGTAAATCGGCCACGCCCAGGGTATTGCAGGGGCATTGCCCGCCCTATGGCGAGGGTATTACCTACTGGCCGCTCATCGAAATCCTGCGTTCGCTGCTGCATGTTCAGACAGATGAGAGCATCGAAGCGCTCCATCAACGCTTCACCGGGTTCGTGAAAGAGACGTTAGCCAGGGCCAGGAGCACAGAGCCGCCCGAAGAGGTTGCCAGTACCATCATACGCAGCATCGGCCAGGGACTCGGGGGACAGGCCCCCACCCCCGAAAGAGACAGGATCAAATACGAGCGCCAGATCACTACCCACTTACAGGGAAATCCGAAGCAGAGCAGTGCGCAGGGAGCGCTGCTGCGCGCGTGGCGCATTCTACTGGAGGCCCTGGCCGCCGAGGAGCCACTGATTATCATTGTTGATGATCTGCAATGGGCCGACGAGGCCCTGCTCGATCTTCTGGAGTATCTGACCGACCGCATCACCTCGGTCCCCATTCTCTTCCTCTGCCCGGCCCGCTCGGACTTCTTTGAGCGCAGGCGCGACTGGGGAGGCGGGCGCCGCAACTTCACCACTATCGAGCTAGAGGCGCTTTCCCAGGAGGAGAGCAGCGAACTGATCGATGCCCTGCTCAATACGAAAGATCTGCCTGATGTGCTGCGCAATACTATCATGGCGAGATCGGAAGGAAACCCCTTCTTTGTCGAAGAGATTATACGCATGTTCATCGATCAAGGGCTGCTTGTCTGCGAGGAGGATCATGAGCACACCGGGCAATGCTGGCGCATCGATCAGCAGCACGAAAGTGTACTGAATGCGCTTAATGCCATTGGCGAACCTCTGGAGGAGACGACGATCAACACATCCTACGTGTTGCCCGTGCCGGTTCCCGATACTATTCAGGGCGTCCTGGCGGCGCGCATCGACCTGCTCAACCCTGTAGAGAAACTGGTACTGCAACATGCTGCGATCATTGGCCGCACCTTCTGGCTCTCGTCGCTGCTCGAACTCGCCTCCGATCTGAATACCGATGTCGTCCTTGAAGCGCTCGTTTCGCTCATCCGGCGCGACTTCATCATTGAGGCGGAGAGGCAATCGCGCAGCCCCGTCGAACATGATCGTATCTTCAGTTTCAAACATGTGTTGATCCGCGATGTGGCTTACAACAATATTCCGCGCATGCGCCGCACCCAGGAGCACGCGCGCCTGGCACTCTGGCTGGAAGAGAAGACGGCCAGCAATCGAGAACTTTACGCTGAACTGCTCGCCTATCACTATCAGCAGGCCCTGCTCACCTGGTCAGCGGGCCTGGCATTGAACGCGGTTGAGGCGAGCAGCGGGCAGGACTCGGCGACGACGCGCCTGACACGACCAGAACTGCGCCGGCGCGCTATCACCTACCTGATTATGGCCGGCGATCAGGCGCTGCACAGCTATTACACGACGCGCGCGCTACAGGCATATAACGACGCCTTCGACCTGATGACCGATAGCGAGACCGATCTGCGCGCACGTATCAGGCTGCACGAAAAGCTGGGCGACGCGCATTCGCAGCGCGGCAGCCTTGATGAAGCCTGGCAACAATATCGACAGGCGCTGCGACTGGCAACAGAAGAAGGGCCACTGGTAGAGACGGCCGATTTGCTCTATCTCTACCAGCGTCTCGCAGAACTGGCGATGCGCTGGCTCAGCAGCTTTGATAGCCAGCCTGATATGCAGGAGATACGGGCCTATATCGATGCCGGCTTACAGCTTCTGGAAGGGCAGCCGCTCAACCGTGACCGTATCGCTTTTCTCACCTACCAGGCATTCTGGTATATCCGGCAACTGGACGATGCCCCCAATACGCGGAAAGCCGCGCTGGCGCAGCAGGCCCTTGATACCGGGCAGGAGGCGCTGCGCCAGGCGGAAGAACTCAATGATCCCGGTACGCTCTCGCTGGCGCTGGATGCGATGGCCTTTATCCAGAGCAAATGCTGCCAGTACCAGCGAGCGCATGAACTGGTGCATCGCCGCCAGGGCCTGGAGCACCTGCTGACGGAGCGGGAAGAGCTGTTCGATCTCTACTACTCGCTGGGCTATATCCACGAACATGTCGCCGATTACGCAGCGGCCCTGATGTGGTTTGGGCGCGCATGGAGCAACGCCCAGGCCATAGACAGTCCGGGCATGATGCTCACCAGCATCGGCGGGCGTATGCGCGCCTGGCAGCAATGGGATCGCTGGGAGAATGCCCGGCAGGCTGCCCTTGAGATATTACATCTGATCGAGCAATATCACCAGGATGAAAAACGGCAGCTCTGGGCGCTTGAGACGCTGGCAACTATAGCCTATCGCACGGGAGATTGCGAGCAGGGCGATCACTATGCGCGTCAGTACAAGCGCCTGATCGAGCAGCAGGCGAGCGCAGCAGATCAGGCACAGAGCGCGCCGGCAACAAGGATGCACGCCATTCACCTCGCCTGCGGAGATTGGGATCGCGCCGTTGCGGATTATAAAGAGAAGCTGCGCGCCAGTGAACCGATGCCTTCGCCAGAGATTCTATCAACGCTGGCGGAGTTGATGGTAACGACAGGCGAAAAACCCGAAATTGCCAGCGCGATGTGCGAACGCGCGCTAACCCTGGCGGAGGAATCCGGTGCGCGTAAGAGCTTCATGATCGCTCTGCGAGCAAGGGGACGCCTGCACATCGAACAGGCCGAATGGAATCTGGCAGAAGACGATCTGCGCCAGGCGCTTAACCGCTGCGAGGCGCTGGATCTCCCCTGGGAAAGAGGCACAACCCTCTATTACCTGGGGATACTCTATAAACGTCGCGCCAGTCGCTCATCTGAGGATAACCAGCAGGGCCGCAAGACCGATGTGAGCCGCGCCAGCTACCACTTCGAGCAGGCGCTTGGCTTTTTCGAGTCATTGAAGGCGCAGCCCGACATAGAAAAAGTTCAGCTCGCACTGATGCAGGACACGATGGCGCGCGTCTAAAATACCATCAGCCGTTCGGCCCCGCACCGCCTCATCACGAGGCCGCGCGGCTGGCAAGCGCTTAATATGACCGTACCCGCGCATCTTTCGCTTGCGCGTCTATCTCATCGACAAAATCTTGCAATAGCTTGTTCAGTGGCATACTTCTCTTCAAGCAGACCAGCGCACTTTCTCGATAGCCAGGGGGAAGATCCTCGACCTCCACCTCAACCAGTTTGCCTGCATGCAGCTCTTCGGCTACGATGGCGCGCGTGAGAAAAGCGGCCCCGAGATCGTGCAGGAGCATGTAACGGATGGTCTCGATAGGTAAAGCAGTCATGGGACCGGCCTGCTCACTGATGCGCGCTATAAAGTCGCGCGCCGAAGGCCCCCAGTGCACAATGAGCAGGTGCCCGCGCGCTTTCTTGACCTGCTCCAGGGTGACTTTGCCCTGCCTGGCTAGCCCGCTGTTCGCCGGAACCACCAGCACCAGCGGCTCGCGAAAGTGCAGCAGTTCGGCAAGGTCGGGATTATAACAGGGCCAGCTCACCAGCCCCAGCCTGACACGGCCATCGTAGAGCATCTCGATCACCTCTTCGCTGTGGCCGGTGCGTACAAAAAAGTCCACCTGTGGATGTGTATCGTGAAACTCCAGAATGGACTCGGCCAGAAAGCCACTCGCCAGCGATGGCAAGGTTCCTACGGTAATGCGCCCACGCTGACCCTCCTCGCTCAGACGCGCGGCCTCGATCCCTTCGCTTACTATCTCCAGTGCTCGCCGTGCGTAGCTCAAAAAGCTCTCGCCTCGCTCGGTAAGGTCCAGCCTGCGTCCTCCTCGCACAAAAAGCGGCCCCCCGACCTCCGCTTCAAGGTTTTGAATACGCGCGCTGATCGTTGGCTGGGTGATATTCAATTGCCGCGCAGCCCGGCTGAAGCTCCCTTCGCGTACAATCCGCTCAAAAGCCTGTAATTGATCGATATCCATAGCGCCTCCGCCATATTATAGAGAATTTCGATAGTAATTATAGCCATTATCGTCTTGATCTATATTACCATGCCAGGTAGACTCATGAATAGATTAGTGAACGCGACGCGCATGCTTTTGTGCGCCTGCGGTGAGTCGTCAACAGGACCTGCACATGGCGCTAGCAATTCTTCTGACAAGGAACCATTATGAATTTTTTTAAAACGCTGCGTTTGCCGCAGATCGCCTTACTCTGGACAGGCCAGGTTCTCTCTGCCATCGGCGACTATTTCTACACCATCGCAGTAATATGGATCGCGGTCAAGACTTCGGGTAGTGATGCTGGCTTTGTCGCGGGAGCAGAGGCCATGGCGGGCATTGTTTTTGGCCTGCCTGGCGGCATCTATGCGGACCGCTGGAACCGGCGAACGACGATGGTGATTGTGGACCTGGCGCGGGCCGCGACTGTAGCGCTGCTGCCGATCCTGGCTCTGACCGGTCTGCTGCGCTTCTGGCACCTGGTAGTGGTCGCTGTAATCATAGGCAGTCTGGGAGCGCTGTTCGATCCCGCACTACAAGCCAGCCTGCCGGCTTTGACCGGCGATGCCCACATGCTGCAAGCCACAAATGGACTGATGGATATTACGCGCCGCCTGGCGCGAACGATAGGACCCGGCATGGCCGGCCTGTTGATCGTCTTTCTCCCCCTGGCTCACTTCTTCACGCTCGATGCCGTAAGCTTCGCCATTTCGGCTCTCTCCATCCTCGCCCTCGGCAGTCGTTTCGCCTGGAAACCGGTACGCGCAGAGGAGCACGAGCAAAAACTGGGGATCAAAGGACTGGTACAGGATGCCGCTACAGGCATTCGCCTGGTCGGTGCGCACAGGCCGCTGCGCTGGTCGCTGCTCGCCGTGGGGCTGAGCAGTTTTGTCTGGAGCATCGCCTTCGTGGTAGGCGTGCCACTGCTGGTTGCTCACGGCCTGGGCAACAGCGTCGGCGCGTATGGCCTGATCGTCGCAGCCTATGGCCTGGGCAACGTCCTGAGCAATCTTGTCGTGGGAAGCCTGCATATCAAGCGCCGCATGCTCTCGCTCTTCCTGGGCAAAGGTGTGCTCGGGCTGGGCTTTTTGCTGCTGGCGTTCTCGACATCCGTGCCCGTAGCTATTTTTGCTAGCGCTCTGGCTGCCACTGGCGGACCAATGGGCGATATCATGATCCTGATGATGATACAAACCGACCTCCCTTCGAATCAGATCGGCAAAGCGTACAGCCTGAGCATGATGCTGTCAGACGCAGGCGGTTCGCTCGGCTATCTGCTGGCCGTGCCGCTGCTCGGCCTCATCAATGTGCGACTGGGGATTGCGTTCAGCGCTCTGCTCCTGCTGGCGGTAAGCGCGGCTGGCCTGCTGCGTTTCGGCCTGCGCGAACCAGTAGTAAGATTAAAGCGGGAGGTCCAGGAGGGCAGTCGCCCTCCTGGCGGGGCGCGGGGTGTCTCCGAAAAATTTTAATAATTTAACCGGACTTGATAATAGCAAGTCTGTAAGCTGCTGACATACTGCTGTCACAACGAGTGGATATACTCCGAGTAAAGGAGAGATAGAATGAATAACGAGTAAAGGAGAGATAGAATGAATAACGAGCAGCAAGATTTCGAGCAATTTATGAAGCAGCGTGACAAGATTGCGCGTGCCTATGTGAGTGGCGAGGCGGCCCCACTCGGCGAGATTGCCACCCACCATTCTCCCGCTACCTTCTTCGGACCGCAGGGAGGTTATCACCAGGGTGCTGAACCGGTCTGGTCAGAATACGAACGCGGAGCCACGAACTTCGAGAGCGGCGGTGAGAGCCAGCTCGAGATCCTGCACATGGCGGCGAGCGACGGCCTGGCCTACTGGGTTGGTTTCCAGCGCGCCACGACTCATGTGCGTGGCAGGGCAGAGGCCGTCTCTTTCAACCTGCGCATTACCGAACTCTTTCGCCGCGAAGGGGACACATGGAAACTCATCCATCGTCACGCAGATCCGCTGATCTCCGAATCCCAGGCCAGGTAGTCAAAGCCTCTGGAGGCACCCTATGCGGATGGAGATGTTAGCGCTCTTGCGCAATCACCATATCCATCCGCATAGGGTGCGTGTACAACTGTTCGCTTTTGTTACAGGTTATGAGGTCACGATAAATATTACATTATTGCCCTCATCAACCTCGCCAGCCTGCTCAGACAGGCTTTGTCCCCCACACACTGAGAAAGAACCACAATCCTCGAAACGCTGGCTCTTGCATCTCCTCTACCATCTGTTCATACAGCCGGTCAAACTCCTCCTTCGTGGTTACTCCCATGCCCTGTAAGAAAGGCAGAAGCAAAGGCGTCCCCATCACCCATTCCTGGTAGAAGGTTTCATAGGCTTCGGTGCCGTAGGAGTAGTCCAGAGCATACGCCTGCCGTCGCAGATTGACCAGGCCCGCCTCGCGCATCAACTGGCCCAGGACCAGTGTGGTCCCGAACCGTTTCCCATCGGGAGAAAAGGATTTGCCCGCCAGCCAGCTCGCCCGCGTCACCAGATCGGCAATTTTCTCAGAAGCCGCGCCGTTACTAAACTCCCACTCACCATCGGTGATGCGCACGATTCCCCCGGGGCGAGTGATGCGCAGGCATTCCGCCAGGAGCTTCGGCCAGGCATCTTTAGGCATGAAGGGAGAGATGAAGCGAGCATTAACGAATTCAAAGGCGTCGTCGGGAAAGGAGAGCGGCTCCAGGACGTTCATGACCTGGAAGCTGGCATTAGAGAGACCCTGGGTTCGGGCCTGGGCCGCTGCATAGCGCATCATCTTCTCACTGATATCGACGCCCACGACATCCATGTGGGGATAGGCGCGGGCCACTTCGCTCGCCCAGCCTCCAGGGCCACAGGCCAGGTCGAGCACCAGGTGAATAGGCTCAAGGTCAAGGTCAGCCGGAAAGAGGCCACCCATCTCTTGAGTCACCACGCGGTCTTGCATGAGCAGCCGCGAGGTTTCCGCCGCGTCTTCGGGATTGATAAAGTAGGTGGTCTGGTTATCGGAGGGGTTGGTTGGTGTTGACATCGCATCTGGCTCCTTCACAGTTCTGGTTCATCAGGGAGAGTCAATAATTCGGCTTCCATCTCCTGCAAGGCGAGCGCCTCAGCCTGGACTTCCGAGAGGGTATACTCCCGCTCGCGCCTGAGCCTGGCCGTGCGCTCTCGCAAGTGAGCCATCGAGGTATATTCCTGCTGCCGTGAGAGCACTGGTATCTCATGCAGCCCGATACGATGCAGTTCGTAGAATTCCTCGTCGCCAAAGGAGAGGGAGAGCGCGTTGGCGTAGACTTCGATGGCAGTCAGGTGAGAGGGCGTGAAATAGTTCGCCAGAACACTGGAGACCAGCAGGCATCCGGCGATCTTCCCTGCGCGTTGCAGCGGCCAGGCCACGGCGCTTTGCTCATAGGGACCCTTTCTAAACGGGAGTAGCCCTTCTTGCTCCAGATCCTGCACCACGCCAGGCTCCCCTCGTCCAACGGTCCAGCCCGAGAGCGACTCCGCACCCAGAAACAAGAGGCGCCGGCTGACCCGACTTTCCCAGGGCGCATTGCCAATGCCCATACGTTCACACAGGCTGCGGACGCGCCCTCCCGGTGCAGGCGCAATACATTGTACCAGGGTGATTTCCATACCCACCCGGTCTGGATCGAGCTGCGCAAGGGCTTGCTGTAAGGTGAGGGTGCGCAGCGACCAGGACCGAAATGGACCACTGCTGGTGGCGTAGGCCGAGAGCACCTGCACCAGAAATGCAGTCGGAACCTCGTGCTGCGGATGGAACAATGGCACCGATGCAGGCGGCGCGTTGGGAACGAGTTCGGCCTGAATCAATTCGGAGAAGAGCTGGCTATAGCCTGGAAAGACCTCGGGGAGCCGTTTGAGATTCTGGATGCGGGGTTCTGATTGGCCTTCAATCCAGCGTGTGACGGTATAAGGGGTGACGCCCAGAGCCTCGGCCACCCGTTGTCGTTCAGCAGGCCGTTCCGTCAGCCGTGCCAGCAGCTCGCGCCACGTATATGGTGGATGATTCATGGGGATCCCTACTTTGCTCCGCAGACAGGCTCATACCGTGGACACCCGCGCTTCGAGGGGCGTGGAAAACTGGCGAGGAAGTGCTCATCAGTGGTCCTGAGCACTTGTTCTCGGACCTGGCAAGCCCCTGGAATAACAAGGCGTGCCCTGCATTAGCTACAGTATAGCGCACCTCCCGGCATTTGTCGAGGACTTTGCTCACCTGTTGAAGAAAAGTGTGAACACTCTGCGGAAATATCTCATACTTTTCACAAGAATGTTGACAATTTGTGATTGGTCGTGCTATAGTTGCTACTGGAGCGGGCTGCGGGAACCAGGAAACCGGGCCGCGATGTAGTCAACCGTCTCGTCTATGAGCCACAAGAGCAACATCTGGCAGGACACTGATGTTTGGGGGAAGCAGACGGCCATTCGCAGTCCTCGCGTGCCTCCTGCCTTGCAGCAGAAGGAGCACTGATATGAGCGATCATCACCATGCAGCAGCAGAGCAACTGCTGGGCCAGGTGCCAGCAACTCGCTGTGAGTTGCTCGCTCTCCTGGAAACACTTCGCGCCTTTTTCTCGGGAAATGCCGAAATCGACGCGCCAGTCCAGGCAGTGGGTGGACACCTGCTCGGCACCATCGAGCGAGCGCTTGGTGCTTCGCTGCAAGCGCCCACGACCTTTGACCTGACCAGGGAAGAACTGTTCGTACTCACCATTGCCGCAGGCACAATGACGGCTCCCTACCGCGCAGGGATACCCGTGTCCAGGGAGGAAGCCTGCCTGTACGCCACCCTCTCCCCTCTCATGGAGCGACTGCTTGCCCTGACGAGGCAGATCCATTCCGATGAGGTGCAAGCATGGCACCAGCCTTGAGCGCCGCAACATAAGAGCAAGACGAAAAAGGTCAGGCGAGCGGCGACTATTTCCCCATTTTGCGCCTGACATTACAGGTGCATCTCCCATAAGGCGGGGCTTTGCCAGAGAAGGGTAGAGTCCCAGACCGCGCCCATGCCGGGAGGGGAGACCGAAATGTGAATTTGAGCGAGATTGGCATTGGCGGCCTGCAAGCGCGCTCGCACGCTCTTGAGAGCGAGTGCCGGCGTGTTGTTGGTACGGCTCAGATGCGATAGCCAGAGCCAGCGCACGCCATCGGCGCGCCATGTGCGTAACACCGCGTCGGCAGCCTGATCGTTAGAGAGATGGCCGGTAGCGCTGAGTATGCGCCGCTTGAGGCTCTCTGGATAAGGGCCACGCAAGAGTCGCTGGCGGTCATGGTTGGCTTCCAGGATCAGAAGATCGGCCTGCTGCATCGCCGCCAGCATAGCAGGTGTTACCTCGCCGCTATCGATCACCACACAGACACGACAGCCGCCAGCAGAGAGTAGATAACCGCACGGAGAGACAGCATCATGCGAGGTAGGAAATGATTCTACAACGATATCCTCGATAGACGAGCACGCGCCAACTGGCAGGGGTAGTAGACGCTCATGTGCCTCAAGCTCCCGCACGCTTCTACCTTCTGGCACACCGCCCGGCGCCAGCGGAGCGAGCACTCCGGTATCCACGCCCCGGAAGCCAGAGGCAAAGCCCTCTTTCATCGCCTGATAGGTGCGCGGATCGGCAACGACAGGAACAGAGTAGCGAGTCATCAGCGCCGGTAGACCTATCACATGGTCGCTATGCTCATGTGTGAGGAGAACGCCTTGCAGTTGTGATGGATGGACATTCAATCTGCGCAGGCGCGAGATGATAAGATGTCCACTCAGACCGGCGTCGATCAGAAGCTTCGTCCGTCTCCCTGGGCCGGCTTCAACCAGCAGTGCGTTGCCGCTACTGCCACTCCCCAGCGAAGCTACGCGCATAGCTATTGTATTACCCCGTTATATTTAATATTCTCTGTGCATTCTTTCCCAGGATCATTGCTGCCGCCTCATCGTCCACGCCGGATTGCCTGATATGGTTGATAACACGCCGCTGGCGCAACAGGCCATAATCGCTGCCGAAAAGAATGCGCTCAACGCCAACTAATTTTATGGCTATAGGAAATATCGTGCTTCGGTAGAGGTAGATGCTTGCGGCTGTATCATACCACACATTGGCCGTGATGCGTTGAATCTCTGGCATGAGGCAATAGAAGGGTAAACCTCCTCCCCAATGCGCGGCGATAAAACGTACATCAGGAAAGGCAGTGAGAAAAGTAACGACATCTTGCAGCGAGACATCGCCCTTACCAGGATAGCTATGACCTACAGGTTCACTACAATGCGAGAGGACCAGCAGGTCATAATAGCGCACAATCTCCATCAGGGGTATCAGCAGAGAAATATCGCTCAACCTGTAACCCTGACCATGTGGCATCAACTCGCCCAGACCGATCATACCCGCTTTCGCGCAGCGCTCCAGTTCATGAACTGCTCGCGCTCCTGCTGTTGGTTGCAACACCGCCATACCATATATACGTCCCGCGTAGCGCTGCATAGCCTCGATAACATAGCTATTCGTTTCTTCTATCAGGCCAGGATCAGTCCAGCCAAACGAAAAAGTAACTGCGACATCCACGCCCGAATTATCCATCTCACTGATCAGGTCCTCAGCGCTCGCTAACCGCACATGAGAATTACCATACAGCGCATTGAACCAGGGATCCCGTGCACAATACAGCTCACGCTGCTGACATATATGCGGTGGGAAAATATGGGTATGAATATCTATGAGCATACTATTGCGCTCTTATTATGATATAGTTTGATGTCACACAAAAAGGGATCGCTATATATCATATAGCAATCCCTTCTTGCGTTCCAGTGGGAATAGCTTTCCTCGAAGAGCTGATCTGCTCAATTTTGCTGTGGTCCGCCGCCTTGCTCGCCTGCCTCCACACCGCCTGCTGCCACACACCCGCTTCCCTATAGCCTCTTTCCCTTCCTGCTTGTCTCTTCTCCCTCTCACACGCTCCGGCACCCGGGCTTCCCTGCCTGGCTCTCCACACCCTTGCCCTGCACAAGCCGCTCGATCATCAGCCCGGCTCCGCTTCACCTGTTACCAGGCGTCCACGCGCCGTCTGCCTACCAGCTTCTCTGGCTGGGATCTTCCTCCCCCTCCTTAACAGGGGGATGGCAGGAGTCCTCT
>DATGLE010000268.1:0-54529 GCA_035294325.1 Ktedonobacteraceae bacterium
ATAGCCCTGTAGAAGGGATGAGGGCCATTTCACAAGTCCCCAAAAAGATGTACAATAGGGGAACAAAGATCATTGCCTTTCAACTGGTGGGAGAAGCGCTTCTATGCAACACCCCTTACTCGAACAACTGCGACAACGCCCGGTATTGTGTGATGGCGCGATGGGCACGCTGCTCTACGCGCGCGGTGTGACGTATGAACAATGCTTTGACGCCCTTAACCTGACACAACCCGACCTGATCCAGAGCATTCATAGCGAATATATCAATGCCGGCGCACAGATCATCGAGACCAATACCTTTGGCGCCAACCGCGCCAAGCTCGACGCGTATCACCTGGGCGAGCGAGTACGAGAGATAAATATGCGCGCGGTACGCCTGGCCCGCGAGGCGCGCGAGATAGCGGGGCGGCCGGTCTTTATCGCCGGAGCTGTGGGACCGAGCGGACGCCCTCTCCAGGCGCCGGACGAGCACCGCCTGAGCGAATTGCGCGCCACATTTCGCGAGCAGATCGAGGCGCTGCAAGAAGGCGGCGTTGACCTGCTGATCCTCGAAACCTTTTCGAGCCTGACAGAACTGCGTCAGGCCGTGCTGGCAGCTAAAGAGGTGGGTGGATTGCCCATCGTCGCCCAGATGAGCTTTTATGAGGACGGCCACACGCTCTCAGGACAATCGGCAGCGCGTGTGGCGGCGGTGCTCGGCGACCTGGGCGTTGACGTGATGGGTGCTAACTGTAGTGTGGGACCGGCGGCAACACTGGATGCACTGCAAGAGATGATCCCGGCAGCCAGGCAGCAGAGCGACCTGTCGGGCATGCCGGCCCCGCTTTTCTCGGCACTCCCCAACGCGGGACTGCCAGCGCGTATTGGGGATCGTTTCTTCTACGTTGCTACTCCCGATTACTTCGCGGACTACGCGCTGCGCTTCGCCCGGGCCGGCGTCAACCTGATCGGCGGCTGCTGCGGCACCACGCCGCGCCATATCGCGGCCATGCGGCAGGCGCTTGATACGCACTATGGTGCGCATTCCCAGTTCGCGGCAGACCCGCAGAGGACAGCGGCCATTACACCGGCGGAGGCGCCAGAGGCAAAGGAGCGCAGCGCCACGAATGGGAAGGCCATGATTGCCGGATTGATCGAAGAGGAGCTTATTCTGCCCCAGGAAGGTACGCCGACACGCCTGCAAGAAAAACTCGCGGCCAGAGAATTCGTTGTCAGCGTCGAACTCGATCCGCCAAAGGGCCTGAATCCGAGCAAGATTCTTAGCGGGGCCGTCCAGTTGCAGAAAGCCGGCGTCGACTGCATCAACATCGCCGATAGCCCTATGGCGCGTGTCCGCATGAGTTGCATTGCTATGGCGCGTTTGATCCAGGACCACCTGGGCATGGAGACCATCATTCACTTCACGACGCGTGATCGTAACCTCATGGCGCTCCAATCTGAACTGCTGGGCGCGCACGCCCTGGGCATCCGCAACATCCTCGCCCTCACGGGCGATCCGCTGCACGTCGGCGCGTATCCCAACACGACGGGAATCTGGGATGTTGACTCGGTGGGCCTGATCGGTGTGCTGCGCGGCATGAACGAGGGACACGCCGCCGCGGGATCATCCATCGGCGCGAAGGCGTCGTTCCATATCGGCTGTGCGCTCAACCTGAATATGACCGACGAAGAGACGGAACACGAACTGGAGAAGTACCATAAAAAGATTGAGGCCGGCGCGCATTTCATCATGACGCAGCCCATCTTTGAAGCGGCGCCACTGCAACGTTTCCTGAGGCTGGCCGGCAAGCCGCCGGTACCCATGATCCTCGGCTGCACGCCGCTTCACAGCCTGCGCCATGCCGAATTCTTGCACAACGAAGTGGCTGGCATCAGCATTCCCGAGGCTGTACGTGCACGTATGCGCGCGGCGGGCGAGCACGCCCTCGAAGAAGGTTTGAAGATTGCTCAGGAACTGATGGACGAGGTGTACACTATGGTCGAAGGCGTATACATCATGCCCTCTTTTGGCCGCTACGATGTGGTGAGCGAACTCGTCAGGACCCTGCGGGCCAAAGGCGTCTCCAAAATCTGAGATAATAAGATGACAGAAATGTAGAGATGAGGGCAAGCCTCATCTCTACATTTCTGTCATCCCATCTCTACAACCATCCCTTTTCGATGGCCTGGGCTACCACGCAGGCATAGACCGCGCCCTGGATGCCGCTGCGGCGATACCTTTCGAGACAACGGGAAAGCAGCAGCAGTGCGCTGTCATGGAACTGTGGCCGCTGACTGTAGACAGCGAGGCGCAGGAGGCATTCGGCGGCTAGAGCATTCTCGGTGAGCGGCTGCTCACGCAGCACTAAACGCCCGACAGCATCGGGATCGGCCACACCGTCATAAAAAAGGCCGCTCTCGCTATCGAGCAGTTCACGGCGCGCGAAATCCATCACGGTCATCGCTGTCTCAAGGTAATCAGCACAGCCATAGCGTTCATAGGCATCCAGCAGGGCACGCGTCATCCATACCTGGTCCGCCAGCTGTCCCGGCAAGCCGGTATGCCCATCGATGGCATAATGATAGAAAGAGCCATCTTCGCGCAACATATGCTCACATAGATAATGCAGTGCGCGCTTCGCCATAACATCCAGTGAATGACTGTTCAATGCATTGGCTGCCAGTATATAGGACGAAATCATGCGCGCATTCCATGCCGTGTAGATTGTCGTATCCACACAGGGGGCTTGCCGCGAGGCACGCGAGTACAGCCCGGGTTCGTAATACTCTTCATCGGCGCTCTGACTGCCGCTAAAGACGCCCATATCTGCTTGCCAGAGCGTATTGTTAATATAAAGTAGCAGGCGCCGCGCCAGATCATACCAGCGCTGCTCCCGCGTCGCCTGCGCCGTCAACGTCACAAGACGCAAGAGCGCCGCATTCTCCTCCAGCATCTTCTCGGTATGGGGCATGCTCCAATCGCTGGCAGCCGAATAACGGAAGAAACCGCCATCCTCTTTATCCCACAGCCCCCCATCATACATCTGCTCCAATGAATAGCGCACCAGATCGAGTGCAGCAGGCACATGGCGGCGGGAGAGCAACAACAGGAGTTCCAGCGCTTCGGGATGCGGAAATTTCAGGTGAGGATGAATAGTGAAGCCGCCATAATCGGCATCGTAGAGATCTTGCAGCACGCGCCCGGCCTGGCCCGGCACGTCCTCCAGCGCGTCTCTCTCCTCTTGCAACAACGAGCGCGGGGCCACGCCTGATAGGCTCTGCGTCAGCTTACGCGTAAAACGGTGATCCCGCAAGGCATGGACCTGCTCGGCGATCTCCTGCCGGTGCTCACTATAGTAGCGCCGCACATGACCCAGATAATAGAGCATCTGCCTGGGAGGGACATAGACGCCGCCCCAGAGGATCTCCCCTTCAGAGGAAAGCAGCGCCACGCTGGGCCAGCCGTTCTGATTATAGCGCTGGTTCACATCGGGGCGTAAATCACTGTCGACACGAATGGGAATATAATCATGGTTCACAATTGTAATAATACCTGGTTCGGATAGTGTCGTCTCGTCCATAATATGACACCACTGGCACCAGGATGAGGTGATCAGGAGAAAAACAGGCTTATCGAGGCGCATAGCTTCATCAAACGCCTCCCTGCCCCAGGGGCGCCACGCGATCTTATGAGCCTGATTGGGGTGTGGAGAAAAGCGGAACGTTTCCGGCATAGGGGTAGATGACCACGAAGAATCGGTGACTACATTGCCACTCATGCTGGAGCCTCCTTCGCTTCAAGCCTTTCTTTCGCAGGGGCGCATGTAGAAAAGTCGTCATTGTCTGATGCAGTAAAACCGATTGCTTCTACAAGTATAGCATAAATTAGAAAAAGATGGATATATCAGTGCATGGTTTCCATTTCTTGACGACCATGCTAGAATAGATGCCTGAGCACATTTCCAATAGAACAATGTTTGCCGGTTCCACAGTAAAACCGTCCTGCGGGTATAAAAGCATTGTGGTAAGACAGGTTTGACCCTATCGTGCTCATGTTGTTTCCAATGGGCAACCAGAAGAAATAGAGGCACCGGTAGTTATGCCAGTATGGGAAACCCCCGTACAAACAGAAAGTCGCTGCTCAACAACGCTAAACTTTCTGATACTCTATTTGAACAGTCCATTGCATACCGCCAACCGGTGAGATACAATATCTTATCGTGTATTGAGCGGTTGTTTTACAGCGAGCAGAACATATGCACGAAGCAGTGGGTAACAGTCTTGAGAGTACAGGCAAACAACTAGTTTCAAAAGAGGAGGTTTAGCCTATCAACAAGGATTTTCGGGGGAACGACCGTCCGCGTGAGACACGAGTGAATGAGCGCATTCGGGCACGCGAGGTACGCTTAATCGATGAGAATGGGGAGATGATGGGAGTGATGCCCCCTGCACGGGCGCTGGAGATCGCCCGCGACAGGAACCTTGACCTGGTTGAAGTATCGCCCAATGCCATGCCCCCGGTTTGCAGACTGATGGATTATGGGCGGCACAAATACGAACAGGCCAAGAAAGAAAACGAGGCGCGCAAAAATCAGAAAACGATTACTCTCAAAGAGATTCGTATGCGTCCGCGTACAGATGAGCATGATGTAGAAGTTAAGACGCGCAAGATCCAGGAATTTCTGGCCGAAGGCGATAAAGTCAAGGTGAGCGTCCAGTTCCGAGGGCCGGAGATGCGCCACCCGGATATCGGTCGCAAATTGCTGGACGAAATTGCTGAAGTGTTGAAGGGTACGGTAACAATCGAGCGTTCACCTACGATGGAAGGCCGCATGATGTCGATGATTGTCTCTCGTGCTCCTGGATGGGAACCGCCGAAAAAACAACCCGCTCCTTCTGCCAGCGGTAAACGCCGCCCGGCTCAGGCCGCTGCCGATGATGGCACCCCACCGCGCAACGAGAGGGTAGAGACACCACAGCAGTGATCTACCGTTTGCGCGCGCTCAGGTTCAATGCACGCGCAAAGCTCCATTCGTTGGCGGCAGCTTCTACCGTAGAGCCGCAAAATGACGAGGGTGTAGCCTTTTCCTGGCTACACTCTCTTTTTCTTTAGAGAGTGCCTGGTTCCTTACGCCCTCGCCTCCTCGACAGATGCTCGCGCCCACGGCGCTCGCTTTATAGAAGATGTGATGCGGCGGAGCCGCTCCCTCTTCTGGTTAGAGGTGAAGAAAAATGCGCGCGACACATTCTCCCTCACCTCCACTGGATCAGGCGAGCGCCGCAGGCGCGAGAAGGCGCGCGTATCTGTTTGACTTTTTAGAGACCGGCTACTAAGATACGATCAGACCATAGAGCATTCAGAATAAATTACAGCGCATGCCCCCGGCACTGGTGCCATAGGGAAGCCATATGGAGGCAATCGGTGAGCAGATATGATGATCCACGCTGGTATGAGGAACAGGATAACCATCCCCCTTTGTCCCAGCAACCAGCTTCTGACTACTTTCGTCACTATCCACAATCGCCAGACTACGGCGCTTCTCCGTGGCAACATCATCATTCCCAACCACCGGCTCCTGATAAAGCGGGCCACCTCAGACGCGTGTTCAGGCAGGTTCTTGTTATAGCTGTATTTGTGGTGCTGGCCTTCTTTGCCGGCTGGTTCAGCCACCAGTACTTCGGCAGTTCCGTCAGGATGGGCACGCAATCACAGCAGTATGAGCAATTGTTCCAGCAGGCGTGGAACACCATCGACCAGAACTATGTTGATCGTAAGGCTATCAACTATCAGAAAATGGCCTATGCCGCGATCAGCGCGATGGTCAATAGCCTGCACGACACGGGCCATACCCGCTTCCTGACGCCCGATGAAGTACGCGCTGAAAATCAGCAACTGAGCGGCAAATTTACCGGCATCGGCATCTATCTGCACCAGGATGCAAAGGGACAACTGGTTATCTCTTCGACCATTCCCGGCTCTCCGGCGGACAAGGCCGGACTCAAGCATGGCGACATCATTACCGCTGTTAATGGAGTAAATGTCACGGGCAAGGATGTCACGACGCTGAGCAGTCTCATTCAGGGGAGAGCAGGATCAATCGTTACTCTCACGATCCAGCGACCAGGTGTTGAGCAGCCCCTTACCTTCCGTGTGACGCGCGCCGTCATCACGGTGCCGAACGTGCTTATGTACTATATCCCCGGCAGCCACATCGCGGATATCCAGATAGTGCAATTTTCGGATGGCGTTTCCAGCCAGTTGAAAGATGCCCTCACCCGGGCGAAGCAGATGGGGGCAACAAAGATCATCCTCGATCTACGCGGCAACCCCGGCGGCTATCTGAAGGAGGCCGTCAATACCGTCAGCCTGTTTGTCAATAGCGGCAACGTGCTGCTGGAGCAGGACAGCTCGGGACATCGCACGCCTGTTCCGGTCAACGGTAACGCCATCGATACCACCAGCCAGATCGTCGTGCTGGTGGATAAAGACACGGCCAGCGCCGCCGAGATCGTCTCAGGAGCTTTGAAGGATAACCATCGCGCGACTATCATCGGCGAGCAGACCTTCGGTACGGGCACGGTGCTGCAACAATACACGCTCTCCGACGGCTCTGCGATCCTGCTGGGCATCCAGGAATGGCTCACGCCCGACGGCCAGTTCATTCGCGATCACGGCATCACACCCGACATCAAGGTTGCCCTGAGTTCGAACGTTACTCCGCTCTCGCCGTCCGACGCCAGTTCCAGCAACATGACGATGCAGCAGATCCTCAATAGTGGGGATACACAACTCGCGGCTGCAATCAAATATCTGGAGCAGCACTAAGCAGGTTCCAGGGGCAGTGGCCCCTGGCGGGGCGCTGCCCTGCGGAATGAGGATGAGCGCCTCTGGATTGATAGGAGGAGCCGTGATGCGCATACTTTCTTCTGATGAACCTCGCCTGAGAAACCATCTCTCACTATGGTGCAAGCAGATGTTCGATCAGGAGTTGCGCCAGCCAGGTTTCATAGCGTTCGGGATCCCAGCGTTGTTCCACGACCAGCATGCGGTAGAGATCATAGCTGGTCATTGCCCAGAGCACGTCAGTTGCTTCCGCCGAAGCCAGGTCCGGGCGCAGCGCTCCCTGTGCGCGCAGGGAGGCAATCAACCGCGCCTGATTGTGACGCCTCCTCTCCTCGATCTGCCGCCTCACATCCGCCAGTTCGGGCGCCACGGCTCCAGCGGTGCGCAGCAATTCCAGTGAGCTTACCAGCGGCTCGTAAGCCTGGCGCGTGATCTGAGCCACGAGTGAGAGCCGGAGCGCCTGATCCTCCGTCGCACGCAATTCCTCGATGAGCTGTTGAACGCGGGGGTTGAGTGCCTCTGGATTGATGACTTCAGCCAGCAGCACACGCTTGGAGCCAAATATGGCTGTAACCGTTTTGGGCGAGACTTCGGCAAGCTCGGCAATGGCTTCCACAGTGGTCAGGGCATAGCCACGGCTCTCGAACAACTCACGCGCGGCCACCAGGATGCGCCGGCGCGTCTCCTCGGCCTGCCGCTGGCGTACTTGCGAGTGATAGGGGCGTTTTTCCTCGCGGGATTGAGATATGTGTACCATACCCCAAGTATATCATGTTCGGCAGGTTATAGGCCAGTGAATAGCTGCTTCCCTATGGAAATCGCACGGAGAAGAGTCCTTGATCGGCTTCTGGAGCGCTTCCCGGCGCGATCATGGATAGTACCGGTCAGGCTCGACAATCTCTCCCGCTGCATAGCTACGCGATGATGAAGATTACGAACGGGACCGGCAATCCATCAAACCGCGTTATTGTTAAGCATCCTCTGATGAGGTCGCGCAGGCGGCCTGGTAATACTTGCTCGTAGGAGGATGGCCCAGCAGCGGCTCGATAAAGCGTGTGGCCGCGACCACTTTTTCCAGGTCGACGCCAGTGCTGATCCCCATACCGTGCAGCATGTAGAGTAGATCTTCGGTGGCGAGGTTCCCCGCCGCGCCAGGAGCGTAGGGGCATCCGCCCAGTCCTCCGGCGGAGGAATCGATGACGCTAATGCCCATCTGCAAGGCCACCAGGACATTCGCGAGGGCTGTGCCGCGCGTGTCATGGAAATGAACCGCGAGGCGTTCGAGCGGAATACGGCCTCGCGAGAGCAGAAGATCGAGCACGTCGACGACCTGGTTCGGCGTGGCGACGCCGATGGTATCGCCCAGCGAGATCTCTTCGATGCCCATTTCCAATAATGCCTGCGCGACGTGCAGCACCCGCTGCGGATCGACTCTGCCCTCGTAAGGGCAGCCAAAAACCGTCGAGATATAGCCACGAACGGGAATGCCCTCCCGCCGCGCCAGCGCGACCACAGGCTGGAAGTTCGCCAGGCTCTCTTCAATGGTGGCGTTGATATTGTGACGCGTAAAACTCTCGCTGGCGGCTGTAAAGACAGCGATAGAGCGTACACCCGCAGCCAGCGCGCGCTCCATGCCTTTGACATTGGGTACCAGCGCGGAATACTGCGTCCCCGCGCGTCGCGTCAGTCCGGCCATCACCGCGCCGGCATCGCTCAATTGAGGGATGGCGCGCGGGCTGACAAACGAGGTCGCTTCGACGACGGGCAGCCCCGCCTCCGCAAGCATCTGAATGAATTGTATCTTCTGCTCGGTAGGGATCCGCACCTTTTCGTTTTGCAGGCCGTCGCGCGGCCCCACCTCAACAATACGAACGGACTCCGCTATGGCGGCAAAGGAGGGAATCATAGCTCACGCCCCTTTATATTCGTAGTGCGAATCGCGCCGCACACGCTTATCATATTCTTCTCGCTCCGCCTGCCCTTCCTCTTCCCCATCGCTATCATGCCCCGGCGCCTTCTCCTTGCGCTCCACGCGCACCTGGGTGATGCGCCGTCCACGCGTTGCCAGCACGGTAAAGGTCAGATCCCCGGCGGTGACGGTATCGCCGGCACTCGGTATCTTATCGAGCTGGGCATAGACAAAGCCGCCAAGCGTCTCATAGCCTTCATCGCCCAGATCGGTATCCATAACATCGTTGAAGTCGGCGATGCTGATCTTGGCATCGAAGATATATTCGCCCTCGCTGACGCGCTCGTACAGGTTCTCTTCGCGATCATACTCGTCTTTGATATCGCCAACAATCTCCTCGACCAGATCTTCGATAGTCACAAGACCGGCTACGGAGCCGTATTCGTCGACGACGATCACCATATGGTTGCGGTTCTGCTTTATCTCGCGCAGCAGATCGTCAAGCTTCTTCGTTTCGGGAACGAAGTACGCCGGGCGCACAAGATCACGAATAGGCAAAGAACTGTGACCTTCGCGCAGTTGCTTGAGCATATCCTTGGTATAGAGCACGCCAATGATCTCATCGATGCCGCTATCAGGATCGTAGACGGGGATGCGCGAGAAACCGCCCTGCATCGCCAGATCAACGGCCTCGCTCACCGTGGCATTGCCGGGCAGCGTGACCATATCGATGCGCGGCACCATCACCTCGCGCACCGTGGTATCGGCAAAATCAAAGATGCTGCGGATCATCTCCGTCTCCCCTTCTTCGAGCACGCCCTCCTCCTCGCCTACCGTCACCAGCAGGCGTAATTCTTCCTCGGTCACGAAGGGGCCATGCTTGACCTCTCCCCCCAGCATGCGTACAAAGAGAGTGGTAATGTTCTTGAGTAGCCAGACGATGGGGTTGAGCAGCCAGGCGGCGCCGCGCACGGGAGCCAGCAGCAGGCGCGCCCAGCGCAGCGGGTTCTGCACGGCAGTAGTTTTGGGGGTGATCTCGCAGAAGATCAAGACCACCAGCGAAATCACAATGGTGGAGATCAGTTCGCCCCAGGTTTGCGAGAAGCGCAGCGCCAGCACGGTAGCCATGCTGGAAGCGACGATGACGGCGACACTATTGACGATCAGGATGGTTGTGAGAAATTTGTTTGGTTCAGCCAGCAAGCGCTCGATCTGGATCGCGCGCTGATCGCCCTCCTCGGCCAGATTTTTGAGCTTGATGCGACTGACGGAGGTCAGCGCCGTTTCGGCAGCGGAGGCCATGCCACACAGGATCAGAGCTACGATCAATATAACGAGTTGCAGCCAGGCTTCTCCATCAAATTGCGGAAGTGAGGCTATACTGGCTAAGTCGGGGCCGTCCATGATAAAATTTACTCCTTTTTGCCGCCCTCTGTTGTAGAGCCGTCTACGGGTTGCAACATACGCAGCACGCGCGCAGGAACACCAACGACCAGCGCGCCGGGGGGCACATCTCTGTTGACGACGGCACCCGCGCCAGTATAGGCATGATCGCCGACGGTGACAGGCGCGACGAGGATTGTATCACAGCCAACAAAGGCGCCCGCGCCGATAATGGTGCGATGCTTCTCCTTGCCATCATAGTTCGAGGTAATGGTTCCTGCCGCAATATTGACATGCTCGCCCACAGTAGCATCGCCGAGATAGCTAAAGTGGCCCATTTGTGTCCCGGCGCCTACATACGAGTTTTTGATTTCTCCAAAGTTTCCCATATGTACACCACGCGCCAGGTGCGCACCCGGACGACAATGGCTGAATGGTCCCATGCTCACATCGTCCTCAAACAGCGCCCCTTCCACAACGGAGTTGCGCACGGTGCAGCGATCACCGATGATGGAATGGTCAATAGTCGTGTCCGGCCCGATGCGGCATGATGCGCCAATTACGGTCCTGCCTGTGAGCAGTGTGCCGGGGAGAATTACTGTGTCAGGGCCGATTTCAACCTCATCGTCGATATAGGTGGCAGCGGGATCAACGATGGTTACGCCGGCGTACATATGACGCTCCAGGATGCGGCGGCGCAGCAACTGTTCGGCGGCGGCCAGTTGCACCCTGTCGTTGATGCCGACGGTTTCATCGAACGTGCCGGTAACGGTGGCGATAACGCGGCCCTGAGAACTGGCGATGCCAACCAGATCGGTCAGATAATACTCGCCGGAAGCATTGCGCGGCAAAGCCTGCAACGCCGGCCAGAGCCACGCACGATCAAAGCAGTATACCCCGGAATTGACTTCCTGAATGCGCTTCTGCTCCTCGCTCGCTCGCTTCACCTCAACGATCTCGCGCACGCGCCCGGCGCTATCACGCACCACGCGCCCGAAATCATTCGGCTGCTCATTATACGCGGTCAGAAACGTAACGGTTGCGCGGCGTGTAATATGCTCTACGAGCAGGTTCGCCAGGACCTCGCTTCTGACAAGCGGGGTATCGCCATAGCAGACCAGAACGATATCCGGCTCGGGATCGAGCGCATCCACAACGGGCCGCGCGGAGAGTACCGCATGGCCCGTGCCCAGCTGCTCCTGCTGCCAGGCATAGAGACAGCGTTCGCCAAAGACCGATTGTATCTGTGTGGTCGCGGGACCATACACGACGATGGGGCGATAGGTAGACACAGCGGTTCGCAAGGACAGGAGGGAAGGTGTTGAAGGAATAGCTTCGATAGCCTTCAGTACGTGGGTCAGCAGAGGTGATCCTACCAGCGGGTGGAGCACCTTTGGCAATGTTGAACGCATCCGTGTGCCCTTGCCTGCCGCAAGGACGACGGTAGCATATATGTTCATAGCAACTTTTTCATAACTTGATTAACAACTACCCCACATCACAGCACAAAAAGGCTGGGGCGGCTGGATTCGAACCAGCGAAATGCCAGATCCAAAGTCTGGTGCCTTACCACTTGGCGACGCCCCACTATCGGCCACAGAACTGCTGACACGCAGCGATTATATCATGTCAGCAGTCTGTTAGCAAGATGTTGATGATCTTTTTAAGGGTGTGTCTGATCGCTGGCACCCTTATGGGCGAGCGCCTGCGGCGCCCGCTGAAAGGAGTTTGTTGCAGGGCAAAATGTGCGCAGCGCATTTTGTCCTGCAACAAACTCCTTTCCTGGCGCGACTCCGCCGCGCGACTGGACGGATTAGTTACCCACACCCGCGAAAGGGATTGTCAACAGGACTCCTGCGGTGCTATGCTCATTGATAAGAAGCAACGAAGCGCAACAGCCGGGCGCTGTGTCTTCCCGATCACTGCTGAGAGGATCATAGATCGATGGCCCTTATTGAAACGCACATAGATCGCAACAGTCCCGAATTTCAAGAAAATACCCGCTATTTCGAGCAACTGCTCGCACAGCTTGACCAGCGCTTGCAACGGGTGCGCGAGGGAGGCGGCGCGGAAGCGGTTGCCAGGCACCGCAAACGCAACAAGCTGCTGGCGCGCGAACGCATCGAACTGCTCTGCGATCCCGATACGCCCTTCCTGGAACTCAGTCCCCTGGCCGCCTGGGATATGTACGATAACGATGCGCCCTCCGCCGGCATCGTCACCGGCATTGGCGTGGTCGAAGGCCAGGAATGCATGATCGTCGCCAACGACGCCACCGTGAAG
The DNA here is from genome assembly GCA_035294325.1 of Ktedonobacteraceae bacterium. Taxonomy (GTDB): domain Bacteria; phylum Chloroflexota; class Ktedonobacteria; order Ktedonobacterales; family Ktedonobacteraceae; genus DATGLE01. The sequence continues at coordinate 12,399 of DATGLE010000268.1, forward strand.
GGCGGCACCTACTATCCTATGACGGTTAAGAAGCACCTGCGCGCCCAGGAGATCGCCGAACAGAACCACCTGCCATGCATCTACCTCGTCGATTCCGGGGGCGCCTTCCTGCCACTCCAGGCCGATGTCTTTCCAGACCGCGATCACTTCGGGCGCATCTTCTACAACCAGGCCCGCATGTCGAGCCAGCGCATTCCGCAGATTGCCGTGGTGATGGGATCATGCACAGCAGGCGGGGCCTACGTTCCAGCGATGAGCGACGAGACGGTGATTGTGCGCGGCAACGGCACAATCTTCCTGGGTGGTCCTCCGCTGGTCAAGGCCGCTACCGGCGAGGAGGTCAGCGCGGAAGATCTGGGCGGCGCCGACGTGCACTGCCGCATTTCCGGCGTCACCGATCACTACGCCATGAACGATCAGCACGCCCTCGCCATCTGCCGCAGCATCGTCTCCAATCTCAACCGGCGCAAGTACATTCCCTGGGATATTCGCCCGCCGCAGCCGCCGCGCTACGATCCGCGCGAACTCTACGGCATCGTCCCCAGCGATAGCCGCAAAAGCTACGATGTGCACGAGGTGATCGCGCGGCTCGTCGATGGCAGCGACTTCCACGAGTTCAAGGCGCTCTACGGCACAACGCTGGTTTGCGGCTTCGCGCACCTCATGGGTTATCCCGTCGGCATCATCGCCAACAACGGCATCCTCTTCTCCGAAAGCGCGCTCAAGGCCACGCATTTCATCGAACTCTGCGCCCAGCGCCAGACGCCGCTGATCTTTTTACAGAATATTACCGGTTTTATGGTCGGACGCCAGTACGAGAACGGCGGCATTGCCAAAGACGGAGCGAAGATGGTGATGGCGGTGGCTAACGCGCCGGTGCCGCGCTTCACGGTGATTATCGGCGGCTCGTTCGGCGCAGGCAACTACGGTATGTGCGGGCGCGCCTACTCCCCGCGCCAGCTCTGGATGTGGCCCAACGCGCGCATCTCGGTGATGGGCGGCCAGCAGGCGGCAACGGTGCTGCTGACCATCCGCCAGGAGAATCTCGCGGCGCGCGGTAAAGCCATGACGCCTGAAGAGGAGGCCGCCTTTATGCAGCCCATTCTCGATAAATATGAGGAGGAGGGCAATCCGTATTACAGCACAGCGCGCCTCTGGGATGACGGCATCATCGATCCCTGCGACACGCGCACGGTGCTGGGACTGGGCATCGCCGCATCTCTCAATGCTCCTATGCCCGATACGCCTTTCGGCGTGTTTAGAATGTAAGCATCAAGAGCATACTCGTCAGGTTGGTGTCTGCTTCTCAGCGCCCCGGCACTCTTGTCGGGCAGTCGCGCGATTGAGCCACGGGCGCGAGCAGGCGAGGACATACTAATAAGAGGTGGGTGGTCTGAAAGGAGCCGCAATGCTGAAAGCAATTCATTGCAACATGCGCGAGCATGTCTTTAGCCGTGCCACAGGCATAGAGCAGGTACAGCAATTCAAAGACGATCCCGATTCTATCTTCTGGCTCGACATGGATAACCCGACGGAACTGGAGCTGTCCGCTATCAGCGACACGTTTCACCTGCACCCGCTGGCAGTTGAAGATGCCACGATGGAGCACCAGCGGCCAAAGGTGGAAGACTACGAGCAATTCTACTTTGTGGTCTTCTACTCCGTGAAACTCGATAGCACCTCGCACGAACTGTATATCAGCGAGGTAGATATGTTCCTCGGGAAAAACTACCTGATTACTGTCCACTACAAACCGCTGCCCGATCTGGAGGAAGCGGAACATCGCTGGATGCGCAATGTGAAGCGGCTCGAATGGGGCATCGGCGTTCTGCTCTATTCATTGCTCGACACGATTGTGGACCAGTATTTCCCCGTTGTCGATGCCCTGGTCGATGAGGCGGAGACGCTTGAAGATCGTATGTTCGCCGGGACTGTACGGCGCAGTGCCATCACCTCCGATCTACTCGAACTTAAAAAGCGCTTCCTGGCGCTGCGCCGCGTGGTAACTCCTGAGCGCGATGTGCTCAACGTCCTGACCAATCGCGATAACCCGATGTTTGACGAACATGTTGTGGTATATTTCCGCGATGTCTACGACCACATCACGCGACTCGCCGACACGTTAGATCTCTACCGCGACCAGCTCAGCACGGTGATGGACGCCAACCTGTCAATTGTCTCTAACGAACTGAACGCCGTCATGCGCACCCTGACCGTCGCTTCGATTATCCTGATGGTCGATTCGCTCATCGCCGGGATTTATGGCATGAATTTTGTCAATATACCCGAGTTACACCTGCAATACGGCTACTATGGCGCATTGCTACTGATGCTGATACTCGCGATCTTACTTATCTTCCTTTTCAGGCGCCTGCGCTGGCTCTAAAAATGTACAATAGTGAGCGAAGAATATACGAGGAGGAGCTATGGCAACATTTACACATATCACCGTTGAATATAGCTTTCAGGACCGTATCGCTACAGTTACCCTGCGTCGCCCGCAGGTCCATAATGCCTTCAATGCCGTGGTCCTGCAAGACCTGATGACGGCATTCACCGAACTTGGTGCCGATGAGCGGCTGCATGCCATTGTGCTCACCGGGGAGGGGCCTTCTTTCAGCGCGGGCGCCGACATCAACGCGATGAAGGAGGCAATCACCTTCACCGAGGAGCAAAACCTGGAGGATGCGCTGCGCCTGGCCGACCTGCTCGATACGATCAACAACTGTCCCTGCCCGGTAGTGGCACGCGTCAATGGAACGGCGATGGGCGGCGGCGTGGGATTGATCGCTGTGTGCGATATCGCTATCGCCGCCGAGAGCGCGCGTTTTGCCTTCAGCGAGGTCAAGCTTGGTATCGCGCCCGCCGTGATCTCGCCCTACGTTGTACGCAAGATCGGCGAGACGAACGCGCGGGCGCTGTTTGTCACCGGCGAGCGTTTCAGCGCCGCCCGCGCACATACACTCGGCCTCGTGCATGCCGTTGTGCCACCGGAGCAGCTTGATGACGCTGTGCAGAACGCGCTCAACGAGTTGCTGACCAGCGCGCCCCAGGCGATGCGTGCCTGTAAAAAGCTGGCGCTGAGCGTTGGCGGCATGAATCACGACGAGGCGCGCCGCTATACCGCCCGGACGATTGCCAGCTTGCGCACCGGCACAGAGGGCCAGGAGGGGTTGCAGGCATTCCTGGAGAAGCGCAAGCCCGCGTGGATACATTCATAAAAATACGAGTGATGGTAGAGGCCGCTATGTTCAAGAAAATTCTCATCGCCAACCGGGGCGAAATCGCCGTCCGCATCATGGCAACGTGCCATGAGATGGATATTCGCAGCGTCGCCGTCTACTCGGAGGCTGATCGCAGCGCCCGCCATGTGCGCGAGGCCAGCGAGGCATACTGCATTGGTCCGGCGCCAGCCACGCAGAGCTACCTGCGCATCGATACCATCATCGACGTTGCGCGGCGCTGCGGCGCGGAAGCAATTCATCCCGGCTACGGTTTCCTTTCGGAAAATGCCGCCTTTGCCGAGGCATGCGAGCAGGCCGGAATCGTTTTTATCGGCCCGCCTCCGGCTGCGATGCGCCTGATGGGGTCCAAAATCGCCGCCAAGCGGCTCGCGCAATCGGTTGGCGCGCCGACTGTTCCCGGCTACAACGGCGAGAGCCAGGACGACGCCGTTTTGCTGCGGGAGGCGGAGCGCATCGGCTTTCCCCTGCTCATCAAAGCATCGGCGGGCGGAGGCGGCAAGGGTATGCGCACGGTTAACGCAGCCAGCGAATTTCTGGAGCAACTGGCCGGCGCGAGACGCGAGGCGCGCGCCGCCTTCGGCGATGAGACCGTCTTTCTCGAACGGCTTATTGAACGTCCACGTCATGTCGAGATCCAGGTCCTCGGAGACCGCTACGGCCACCTCATCCACCTGGGTGAGCGCGAGTGCTCTATCCAGCGTCGCCACCAGAAGATCGTCGAGGAGAGTCCTTCTATAGCCCTGTCGCCGGAACTGCGCGCCGAGATGGGCGACGCAGCGGTGCGCATCGCCAGGGCGGCCGGTTATGTGAACGCGGGAACAATGGAGTTCATGCTCGATAGCGACAAACGCTTCTACTTTCTTGAGATGAATACGCGCCTCCAGGTCGAGCACCCGGTCACCGAAGGCGTGACGGGACTGGATCTCGTCAGGCATCAATTGCTGATCGCCGCCGGCGAGCCGCTGGAGATCGCTCAGGAGCAGGTGAGCCAGCGCGGCCATGCTATCGAGGTGCGCATCTATGCGGAAGATCCGCAGCAGAACTTTCTGCCCTCAACAGGCACGGTCAGCCATTTCGTGCCGCCACAGGGACCAGGCATCCGCGTCGATAGCGGCATCGAAAGCGGCGACGAGATCTCGCAATTCTACGACCCGATGATCGCCAAACTCATCGTCTACGGCGAAGACCGCGCCGCTGCGATTAGCCGCCTGCGCAACGCCCTCGCACACTGTGCGATCCTCGGCGTTACCACCAATGTGCCACTGCTGCACGCCATCAGCCTGCACCCGGCCTTCCAGCAGGGCCTGACCTATACCAGTTTCCTCGATGACTACGGCCTGCTGGCTCCTCCCGCCTGGCGCGATCTGCCCGTTGAAGTATTGCAGGCAGCCGCGCTCTACGAAATGCAGTGCACTATGGAAAGTCAGGCCACGACGCAAGCGCGCCCATCGACGCCTGGAGCGCCGGCTGCGAATCCCTGGCTATGGCTCGGACCGTGGCGCATGGCCGGGGAGATGCGCACGACTTCGTACCGCTACCAGGATCAGGATTACAGAATCGCGCTCAAACCCGTCGCAGAGGTTACAAACACATGGCGGGTACAGATCGATGGTCAGCCAACCGAGCATATTACCTGCCTCCCCGGTAACGATGGGCTGCTCCTGCTCAAACGCGGCCCGCTCCAGGCCCAGGCATATGTGCAGGGACAGCGGGACGAGATCGAGGTTGCTTTTGAAGGGCGCAGCTATCGCTTGCAGCGGCGCCGGCCCCCTGATATCAAGCTGGCCTCGCTGGAAGGCGGGGCCGGGCACGCTCAGAAAGCGCTCACGGCGCCGATGTCCGGCACCATCGTCAAGGTGCAGGTGCATGATGGCGAGCCGGTGCAGGAGCATCAGACGCTTCTCGTCCTCAGCGCGATGAAGATGGAGCATTCCATTACCGCTCCCTTTACTGGCAAAGTGCGGCATGTGCATTACGATGAAGGTTCGGTTGTGGCGGGCGGGGCCATTCTGGTAGAGATGGAATAATGGAAGTGCAATTATGCATCTTCAGTGTATAACCGGCATAATCGAATGCGCAATCGACATGCCAAGCACAAGCACTGCCGCCAGGCCGAAGTAGAGCACGCTCAGGATGATGCGCGTTCCCACGGGCACCGCGTAGTAGGCTTTTGCCTGCGGAGTATCAGGCGCGCCGCCACGCGTCCAGAGCTGTGCCGCCGCCATAATCACGAAGAGCAGCAGCCACGGCGAGAAGTTGCCCTGTATCCACGTCCAGATCTGGAAGGCCAGCAGCGCGACAAAGCCGATGATCCAGACGCGTTTATCGATAGCCGCCAGCACGCGCCCGCCATCGAAAGGTACTATCGGGATGAGGTTGAAGAGGTTTATAAAAAAGCCAAAGTAGGCCAGTGGTGCCCAGATATTATATGCGCTCGCATGCATCTCGGCGATTGCCAGGCAGACGGAGGACGCGATGGCACCGGCAAGCGGCCCCGCGATGCCCACTTCAGCCTCGTCGCGCGCGTTCCTCGGCGCCTGCCGCATAGTTACGGCGGCGCCGAGCATGGGCACAAAGACCATCGCGCCCATCGGGATGCCTTTGAGCTTCATCACCAGGGCATGGCCCATCTCGTGGATAAAGAGCAGAGCAACGATACCGATAGCGAAAGGCCAGCCGAAGAAGATCGCATAGATCGCAATTGATATCAATGCAGTGATGCCGGCCCATCCGAATTTGAACAGGAAGAGCAATCCCTTTAACTTGAGCAGCCAGGCGACTGCTGCGATTATCGCGCCTCCGATGCCGGCCAGCCCCCCGCGCTTTCGGCCACTCCCGGCGCTGTCACGGCGCGCCGCTTCGCGCTGCTCCATGCCAGCATCGACGGTATATCCCTCCATAGCAGATGGCCCACGGTACTCCTGCATCTGCTCGACATGATAGGGACTATCCGTCACGGCGGGCACATAGCCTTCATTATCGCCATAGGGGTTATAGAGATCAGGCGGCTCTACAGGTAGAGGCGACTGCTGCGCCGGCGGCTGATAATACTCGGGGTGGGAGTAATCGACCTCGCCCCTCTTGCCGCCATATTCACGGTATTCAGAATATCCATCGGAGTTTTGATACACAGTACGCCTCATTCATGTGAGTGCAAAAATGCAATTTTATCCTATTCTACCACACATGTGCTACAACATATGCCCATGCCAGGCTATTCCCCGCGAGCGCCTGCGGCGCTCGCCTTATGCATTATGGGCTGTGGGAAAATGCGCGAAGCGCATTTTCCCACAGCCCATAATGCATTCATTGCGCGGCTGCGCCGCGCGACAGCCCGGCCAGGGAGGGCCGGGCAGATCAGGCAATGGCCTGCCAGAGCGTGCTGGCAAGCAGCAATATAACGAGGGAGCTAACCAGAATCACGGTTGCCCAGGCAATGACATTGAAGAAAACGCCATTGACGCGCCTCCCCATCAGGCGGCGATTGTTGACGAGCAGGATAATAAAGACCAGCAGGATAGGAACCATTGCTGCATTCAAATCCTGTAGCACGAGCAGAACTTGAATGATCGGCAGCCCCGGAATGAGCGTGATGAGGACGCCCAGGATAATCAGGCCGGTAAAGATACTTTGGAAAACCGGGGCCTCGCTAAAGCTGTGCGAGACGCCGCGCTCGAAGCCAAACGCCTCGCAGATGCCGTATGAAGTGGAGAGCGGCAAAACGGCGGCGGCCAGCAGGGAAGCCCCGAAAAGGCCAACGCCAAAGAGAATCGAGGCGTAGGGGCCAGCGAAGTTGCGCAGAGCCAGCGCGGCGTCGATGGCTGTATTTACCGGATGATGGGGAAAGAGGGTAGCGCCGGTTGTGATGACCACAAAGCTAGCAATGATGACCGCGAAGACGGTGCCGCTATAGACATCCAGTTTCTCATAGGCGTATTCGCTGGCGCTTATCCCCTTGTCCGCGACGGAAGATTGCACAAAAAACTGCATGTATGGGCTTATCGTCGTTCCCACCAGGGCTACAGCGGCCAGCAGGTAGGCGCTGCTGGCGCTGAAGGTGGGCAGCACAATCTGATGCGCGACACTGCTCCAGGAAGGATGAGCATAGAATGCGGCAGGGATGTAGGCGAGAAAACCAAGCGACATGACGAGGAAGATTTTCTCAACGCGGCGATAGGAACCTTTGATGACCAGCCACCAGAGGGCCAGACCGGCCAGAGGCACAATGATATATACCCAGAATGTATGCGGATCATCGGCCAGGACCTGAACGCTGGCGGCAATACCCAGAAATTCAGAGACGGTCACACCGGTATTGGCGATCAAGAGAGCCAGCATAGCCAGCACGGTCCAGCGCACGCCAAACTGCTCGCGAATCAGATCGGCCAGGCCCTTGCCGGTAACGGCTCCCATGCGCGCGCACATCTCCTGCACGATCATCAGGCAGAAGCCGGCGATTATCAGCGCCCAGAGCAGGCTGTACCCGAAGCTGGCCCCCGCAGTAGAAAAGGTGGCAATGCCGCCAGCATCATTGCCAGCATTGGCGGCAATCAGCCCCGGCCCCAGGACGGCAAGGAGCCTGAAGAGCGCCGAGGAGCGGCGCAGACGAAAACGTGACCGCGCCTGCTTTCTGCGTTCAGCGCGGTCCTTTGCTCGATCCGCTTTGAGCTGTAGCGCTTTGCGTGGTAGTCTATTCATGTGATCTCACGCGGGAAAGAAGAGTTATAAAATCGTTCTTGCCCACTTCTCCTCTCATGACGCCTGGTCGCGCGGCACGCGCTGCGCTATGACGTTGGCTTTGCATCCCTCAAGCACTCCTCACTGGCAGCCCCGGTTCGCACAGATGATAGCATCCCTTCTCAAAGCTGGCAAGTGCAATGGGAGCAAGTTTACAGGCTGCGAAGTGCCAGGTCTAAACAGGCAGCCCGAACACCGCATTCAGCAGCCACAGTATTACCAGAACCGAGATGAAGACAATTGTGGCCCAGGAGAGGATATTGAGAATGGGACCGTTGACGCGCCTCCCCATCAGGCGGCGGTTGTTCACCAGAAAAATCACAAATACCAGCAGAACAGGCAGCATAGCCGCATTGAGATCCTGTAGCACGATCAACACCTGGATGATAGGCAACCCGGGAATGAGGGTGACAAGGACACCCAGAATAATCAGGCCGGTGAAGATACCCTGAAAGGCGGGCGCCTCTCTAAAGGTGCGCGAGACGCCGCGTTCAAAGCCGAACGCCTCGCAGATACCATAGGCGGTGGAGAGTGGCAGGACAGCGGCAGCGAGAAACGACGCGCCAAAGAGGCCCAGGCCGAAAAGCAGCGACGCATAGCGCCCGGCCAGCCCTTGCAGCGCGAAGGCGGCATCAATGGCGGTATTTACTGAGATATGATGAAGGAAGAGCGTAGCACCTGTCGCTATAATCATGAAAGAGGAAATGATATTCGCGAAAATAGTGCCGCTATAGACATCCAGTTTCTCGTACCCATACTCGCTGAGGCTGATACCTTTATCGGCGACGGCGGATTGGATATAGAGCAGCATGTACGGGCTGAGGGTTGTCCCAACCAGAGCGGAGGCCGTCGGCCAGTAACCGGCATCCATGCTCAGGTGGGGGAGTACGGTGCGGCGCGCCACCTCCAGCCAATCGGGATGGGATACGAAGGCGGCGGGAATATACGCCAGGAAGCCAAGCGACATGATAAGAAAGATGATCTCTACACGCCGGTACGATCCCTTCGTGACGAGCCACCAGAGTACCAGCCCGCTCACGGGCACAACGAGGTAGATGAGCAGCGTGTGAGCATCGTTGGTTAACACCTGGACGCTGGCAGCGATGCCAAGAAATTCAGAGATGGTTATGCCAGTGTTGGCGACGAGCAGGCAGAGCATAGCCAGCACGGTCCAGCGCACGCCAAACTGCTCGCGAATCAGATCGGCCAGCCCTTTGCCGGTAACAGCCCCCATGCGCGCGCACATCTCCTGTACGATAGCGACAAAGAGCGTGGTAAGCACAAGCGCCCAGAGCAGGTTATATCCATAGCTGGCCCCCGCCGAAGAATAGGTCGCAACGCCACCAGCATCGTTGCCGGCGTTGGCAGCAATCAGCCCCGGTCCCAGGACGGCGAGGATCTTGAAGAGCGCCGAGGAACGGCGCAGGCGAAAATGTGACCGCGCCTGCTTTCTGCGTTCAGCGCGGCCCTTTGCTCGCTTCGCTTTGAGTTGTGGCACTTTTCTGGGCGGCGTCTCCATACCTTGCATATGCGGGCAAAGAGCATAACAAGATCGCCCCTGACCCGCAACTCCTGGTTAGCAATTTTTGTCCGCACAGATGATAGCACCGCCCCGCAAGGCTGACAAGGGGCAAAGAATCAGACGAAGCGCAATTTAAAAGTCCTCTTTTGTGAAGAGCGCCCTACTCGGGCTTGATGCTCCCATCGAGAAAGCGCCTGAGCAGATTCAGCGCTGCCAGGGCAGCGAGGCGCTTGTTGTCGCGGCGACTGGTGCGCCATCCCGTGCTGGAACTGGTGACGACCCCTTCCGGCCCTTCAACGGCAATGTATACCGTGCCAACCGGCTTATCTTCCTGTCGATCAGGACCGGCCACGCCGGTAATCCCCAGGCCGAAGTCCGCACCCAGGCGTTCGCGCACAGCATGAGCCATCGCCCGCGCCGTGGCCTCACTGACGGCTCCGTAGCGCTCCAGAATATCGCGCGGCACACCCATCTGCGCCTTGAGTTCGGTGCTATACGTTACCAGGCCACCGATGAAATGGCTCGTGCTATCCTGAACATCCGTAATCATGCTTGAGAGCAGGCCGCCGGTCATCGATTCCATCACCCCTAACGTCTGCTGCCGCTGCTGGAGCAGCCTGCCAACGACGCTCGCCAGGGTATCCTTATCGGTGCCAAAGATATAGTGCCCCAGGACCTGGCGCGCACGCTCCTCGGTTTCGGCGACCATGCGCTCGGCTTCCTCTCTGGTTGCCGCTTTGGCGCTGATGCGCACATCGACGGCATCAGGCTTGGCATAGGTCGCGACGGTGGGGTTGGTGTTATGGATCAGCGACTCAAGCCGCTCTTCCACCGTCGATTCGCCCAGGCCGGAGACGCGCAGCAGCCGCGAGAAGATTATGCCGCCGGTATGGATGCTCAACCTGGGAATGGCCTCCTCTTCCCACATACGATACATTTCCCTCGGCACGCCGGGCATAGCAACGATGATACGCCCGTCCTTCTCAACCCACCAGCCGGGTGCCGTGCCGAGGGGATTGGGCAGTGCGCGCGCCGAGGGGATCAGCGTCGCCTGTTTGACGTTGCGCTCGGGCATCCGCGAACCCATATTGGCAAATTTGGCGCGCAGCTCAGCCTCCAGCGCGGGATCAACCTGCATCGTCTCGCCAAGCAGCGCGCTGATGGCTTCGCGCGCGAGGTCATCCTCGGTTGGCCCCAGCCCCCCGGTCATGATGATAAGCTCTGATCGCTCCCACGCCCGTTGCAGCGTCTCGACGATGCGCCCCAGGTTATCCCCTACCTGAGAGACGAAATAGAGGTCAATGCCCTGCGCGGCAAGGCTCTGTGCGAGATAGGTGGCGTTGGTATCAGTGATGTAACCGAGCAACAATTCGGTGCCGCATGATAGTATCTCGGCGCGCATGTATCCTCCAGATCAAAAGGGAATGAGATCCCCGATGGTGTGCGATGCAGACAGGATAGCCCCTGCCCTTGTCGTCTTCTTATGATATCATACGCATGACTGTATCAACATCTTGTGTTTGAATCCATAACAATCTCAATATCTTGTGCCAAAAGGGTTGTAATTGGCGTTTTTTACGAGTATACTGAGTTGCGGGACCTGAAAATCTGGCCCCTGCGCGACCCGGGTAAGACGCAGATTGATCGTAGATTACATAGTGAAAAAGGAGCAATCAAGGATGCTAGAGCAGCAGGAGAGTTCTTCGCAGCGGAACGATGCCGATGCGCAGGGCATGACGCAGTTGGAAGGCATTCGGCAGAAGGTCTTCATGGACAGGTACTCGCTCAAGGACGCCAACGGGCAGCCGCTGGAGTTCTACCCGGAGCAGACCTGGGCGCGAGTCGCGCGTGGCATCGCCTCTGTAGAGAAGACGGAGGAGCAGCGGGCAGTATGGGAGAAGCGTTTCTTTGATGCCCTCTCAGATTTTCAGTTTGTGCCGGGCGGCCGCATTCTGGCCGGCGCCGGAACCGGGCACCAGGTCACGTATTATAACTGCATGCCACCCGATCAGGAAGTGCTTACCGCAGATGGTTATCGACCGATTTCGGAGATCAAGACGGGCGACCTTGTGGTAACACACCGCAATCGTCTGCGCCCGGTGTTGCATAAGTTCGAGCGCGAGACCGAGGAGGAGCTTTACATCATCAGGCCCAAAAAGATAGGCAATGATGATCTGCGCGTGACTGGCGACCACAAAGTCTATATTATCCGCTCAGAGTGGGTTAACACGCATAAGTCGCGCGATGGCCTCTTACAGCACGAGCCTGATTGGATTCCCGCCAGAGATATTAAGCCTGGCGATTATGTTGCCACCCCTGATGTCGATTTGAAAGACTGCCTTGAATACGACAATCTCAAATGGGTGCGGATCGATGAAATTGCTGTTGAAGATTACGCTGGAACCGTGCTGGATATCGAGGTCGAGGAAGATCACTCGTTCGTTTCAGCCGGTGTCGTCGTCTCAAACTGCTTCGTCATACCAAGCCCGGAGGACAGCCGCCAGGGTATTCTCGATAACTTGAAGATTATGACCGAGATCATGGCCCGCGGAGGCGGTGTCGGCATCAACCTGTCAACGCTGCGGCCACGCGGCTCATATATCAAGACCGTCAACGGGACGGCATCGGGACCGTGCTCCTGGGCGCAATTGTATTCAGTAGCGACAGGAGATGTAATCCAGCAGGGCGGAAGTCGGAGAGGGGCTTTAATGCTTATGCTCGACGACACGCATCCTGACATAGAAGAGTTCATTACGGTCAAGCGCACCCCTGGCAAGATCGAGCACGCGAACCTCTCGGTCTGCGTCTCCGATGCCTTCATGCAGGCGGTGAAGGACGATGCCGACTGGAACCTGACCTGGCAAGGCGAGGTGAAGAGGACGGTCCGCGCGCGCCACCTGTGGGACCTGATATGCACGTCGGCGTGGGAGTCGGCGGAGCCGGGCGTGGTCTTTATAGATCGCTACAATAAAGAGTCGAATACATGGTATTACGAGAATATCAGGTGCGTGAATCCATGTGTCACCGGCGCTACTCTTGTTTCCACCGAACATGGATATACCTATGCACGTGACTTGCAGCCAGGTATGAAAATCCGCACGCCCGGCGGTCTCAAGCCCATCGAAAAAGTGTATAACAATGGCCTCCAGCGCATCTATCGTGTGGAATTTTCCGATGGCGGCTATCTTGAAGGCACAGCCGATCATAAACTCAAAGTCGTGCGCGACAAAAAGTATCAATGGGTGCCCATCGCCGAGTTAGTCGAGGGTGATAGGGTGCTCGTCGTACCCAATGAAGCTTTTGGCCCGCGCCAGAGTTTGCCAACACAGGCGATGGAATATATCGCCAGAAGAGAACTCAACACAGCCAGCTACTATGACCGCAAGCTTGGCCTGATCGTTGGAGCTATACTAGGCGACGGCACGTTGCGCGAGGTGCAAAACGGTAATAGCCATTCCTACCAGTGTAAAATCGCCTTCGGCGCGCATGAAGATGGCTGGTGTGACCTGTTCACGAATTTGATGGCCGATATGAACATTCATACGCACCGCGCGCTCGTTGAAAAAGATTTTGCTGGTGAAGGCGGCGTTGCAGTCAAGCATGCATGCGTGCGATTAGAATGCTACGAACTGGCATCTCTGCTAGTGCATATTGGCATGATGCCCAGCATCAAGGATCCGCAAAAAACTATTCCTGCGGCTTTTATGCGCATGGAAAAAGAATTTATGGCCGGCATCCTCGATGGTCTCTTCTCGACGGTTGGCAGCATACAGATGAACCAGGAAAATCCACTGCTGCGCTTTCACACTTCATCATACGAACTGGCGCAGCAGGTCCGTCTGCTCCTGCTCCAGTTCGGCATTCACGGACGCATCTATCGCGCAACTCGTGATGAGGCTCAAATGTACGACGGCCGTTCGATGTATGGCACGGGCGAAAAGTATGATGTCGTCATCATGAACGAGGGTATCCCACGCTTCTATGCAGAGATTGGCCTGAGTCACCCGGAGAAAGCCACACGCCTGAAAGATATCGCCGAAAACTGGCATTATTTCGGCGAATCATGGGTAGCATCGGTTGTTTCAGTTCAGGATACCGAGCGTGAGGAAGAGGTCTACGATCTTTACGAACCGGAGACGCTGACCTGGATTACTAATGGTTACTGCTCTCTGGACTGTGGTGAGCAAGGTTTGCCGCCCTGGGGCGTTTGTAATTTAGGAGCTATTAATTTAGCAGCTTTCGTGCATAGAGGGCAGATGGATTATGAGCGGCTGGCCGAGGTCAGTAAGGTGGCGATGCGCTTCCTGGATAATGTCGTCGATGCCAACGAGTACTTCATCGAGGAGAACCGGGAGGCGCAGATGGGCACGCGGCGCACCGGCCTGGGCACGATGGGGCTGGCCGACGCGCTCATCAAGATGCAGATCGCTTATGGCAGCGAAGAGTCGCTGCCGGTGATCGAGCACATCTATAGCACCATCCGCGACGCAGCCTATGAAGCCTCGGCGGATATCGCGGCGGAGAAGGGACCGTTCCCTAACTTCGAGCGCGACAAATACATGCAGGGCAAATTTATCAAGCGCCTGCCCAGACACATTCAGGAGAAGATCAAGAAGCAGGGCATTCGCAACGCCGTGCTGCTCACCCAGGCGCCGACGGGCACGACCAGCCTGCTGGCCGGCGTCAGCTCTGGTATCGAGCCGGTCTACGACTTCGCTATGATCCGGCGTGACCGCACCGGCGAGCACATCCTGTACCATCCGCTGCTCCAGGAGTGGCGCGATAAGCATCCCAACGAGCCGACGCCGCACTACTTCGTCTCCTCGAAGGATCTGACGCCAGAAGAGCATGTGCGCGTCCAGGCGATGGTGCAGCGCTACACAGACGCGAGTATTAGCAAGACCGTCAACGCGCCCAACGAGCATACCGTCGAGCAGGTGCAGCGGCTCTACCGCCTGGCCTATGAGATGGGCTGCAAGGGCATCACCTACTATCGCGACGGCTCACGCGACGCCGTGCTGACGCGCGTCGAGGACGAGAAGAAGGCGGCGCAGCAGGAGCAGGCTGCACAGACACCGGTCATAGAGCCTGTAACCTCGATCCAGCAGGGCGTCAAGCCGCGTCCCGAAGTGGTGCAGGGTTATACGCGCAACGTCAAGGCGCCGGAAGGCACGGTGAATATTACCATCAACAGCGACGAGCATGGGCCGCTGGAGGTCTTCGTCAACGTCGGCAAGGCTGGCAGCGATGTCGCGGCCCTGGCCGAAGCGCTGGGCCGCCTGATCTCCTTCAACCTGCGCATCCTCAGCCCGCTCTCGCAGACCGACCGGCTCCAGGAGATCGCCGAGCAACTGCGCGGCATCGGGGGCAGCCGCTCGATTGGCTTCGGCCCGCAGCAGGTTCGCTCGCTGCCCGATGCCGTCGCGCGCGCGCTGGAACTGCACCTGCAATCGCTTCAGGAGGCAAAGGAGCAGGCGCCACAGGAGGAGAATCACCATAACAACAGTGCCAGTGGCAGCGAAGCTTCGTCGGGGTTCAGCCTCTTGAACCTGAGTCACCTCAACGTGACGGGGAATCTCTGCCCACAGTGCGGCTGCAACACAATGGTCTACGAGGAAGGTTGTCGCAAGTGCTATAGCTGCGGCCACAGCGAGTGCTGATAACACCTCAGCGCCCTGCTGTGCTTCGCCCGGAACGAGAACGAGGGGCAGGCGCCAGATGGCGCCTGCCCCTCGTTCTCGTTCCGGGCGAGAAGGCGGCAAGGAGAGCGGAAAGATGACGCGCGCTTCCAACCCACGCAAGAAGGAAGTTCCGGCCACAATCTTGACACCCCTGTGCCGCGCAACGTATGCTATCTATAAACTTCACTTTATAAAGTTTTAACTCTAGCTTCATTACAGGATCAGGAGGGATTCTACACTGATGAGTATTCAAGAGGCAGACACCCCTATCAGCATCAACTTCCATTTCGACCCGCTCTGCCCGCTGGCCTGGCGCACGGCTCTGTGGATGCGCGAGGTACGTCATGTACGCCCGGTTGATATCCACTGGCGCCTGTTCAGTCTTGAGGTCGTGAATCGCAAAGAGGGCACCGAGCCAGATTATGTCAATGGCTTCGGCTGGACCGCGCTGCGCACGCTGGCGCTGGCACGCCGCCAGAAGGGTAACGAGGCGATTGAGAAGCTCTACGTAGCGCTGGGCAATGCCGCGCATGGCCGCAAGGAGAGCATCCGGCAGCGCGAGGTCGTGGAGGCATGCGCGCGGGAGGCTGGCTTCGGGGATGATTTCGTTGCCGCCGCACTGGCCGACGAGAGCACAATTCGGGACGTGCTGAACGATCATGAGGAGGCGGTGAAGCGCTATCATGCCTTTGGCGTGCCTACCATCGCCATCGAGGGTTCCAACGTCGGCTTCTACGGCCCGATCATTCATACAGTGCCGGGCGGCGAAGAAGCAGGTGAGTTATGGGACTTCACAGCCTATGCCCTGCGCCAGCCCAATCTCTTCGAACTGAAACGCGACAGGGCACAGGTCGATTGGCCTCCGGTCTCAGCATAAGAAAACAGAGGCGCGCGAGCCGGGGCCCGCGCGCCTCTGTTTTCTTATGCTACCGATGGTTCTTGAGGAAGCGTTCCATACGCACCAGAGCCTCTTCAAGCTGCTCGTAGGCCGTGCAGTACGCGGCGCGCACGTAACCGGTGCCAGCAGCGCCGAACGCGCTGCCCGGCACAACAGCGACCTGTTCCTCAAAGAGCAGCTTTTCGGCGAACTCTTCGTCGCTCATACCGGTGCCAGCGATGGAGGGGAAGGCATAGAAGGCCCCGTGCGGCTCGCAGCAGGGCAGGCCAATGCGATTGAGGCCCGCGACGAACATGGCGCGGCGGCGCGCATAGTCATCGTGCATTCTCTGCACATCGTCTTCACCGTGGCGCAGCGCCTCCAGAGCCGCCTCCTGCGCCGCCGTTCCCGCGCACATGATCGCGTACTGGTGGATCTTGAGCATGGCCTCCAGAATATGAGCGGGCGCCGCGACATAGCCCACGCGCCAGCCGGTCATGGCATACGCTTTAGAAAAGCCATCCAGCAGGATCGTGCGTTCCTGCATGCCTGGCATGGCCGCGATGCTCACATGCTCGGTATCGTAGACCAGGCGGCTGTACACCTCGTCCACGGCAACCGCCAGGTCGTGCTGAACGGCCAGTTGCGCGATGCCCTCTAACTCGGCGCGCGGAATAACCGCCCCGGTAGGATTATTGGGATTGCCGAGCAGAATCATCTTGGTGCGCGGCGTGATGGCGGCGGCGATTTCGGCGGCGCGCACGCCAAAATTGTACTGCGCGTAGGTCGGGACGGGGACGGGAACGCCTCCGGCGAAAACTATATCCGCCTCGTAGGCAACGTAGCCGGGGTCGGGCGAGATTACCTCATCGCCAGGATCGATAATGGCGCGCATCGCCAGATCCACCCCCTCGCTCACGCCTACCGTCACGAGGATCTGCGTGCGCGGATCGTATTTCAGCCCATAGCGCCGCTGCAACATCGCCGCGATTTCCTGCCGCAGTTCGAGGATGCCGTAATTGGACGTGTATTGCGTATGCCCCTGCTGAATAGAGGCGATGCCAGCCTGGCGAATATGCTCGGGCGTGACAAAATCAGGCTCGCCCACGCCGAGCGAGATTACCTGCGGCATGGTATTGATAATATCAAAGAACTTGCGAATTCCCGATGGCTTCACCAGGCGCACGCGTCCTGACAGCATCTCGCGTTTGACCGTATCCATCCTTGTTTATTTCCTCTCTTTTCCCTACTTCTTTTTTAATGCTTTCCGGCGCATTTCGGTTTTCTGCTCTACGCACGGAGGCCGCGCACCTTTTCGATCACGCCGGGGAGTACCGAAAGTACTGTCTCCACATCCTCCCCGGTGTTCTCGCGGCCCAGCGTCAGGCGCAGGCTGCCACGCGACCACTCGTCCGGCAGCCCCATCGCCACCAGCACATGCGACGGCTCAACCGCGCCGGATGTGCACGCGGAGCCGCTGGAGGCCGCGATGCCCAGCATATCCAGGCTGAGCAGGATCGACTCGCCCTCCACGCCCTTGAAGCAGAAGCTGGCATTGTTGGGCAGGCGCTCGCCGGGATGCCCCGTCAGCCGGCTATCTGGTATAGTTAACACTCCAGCAATCAGGCGGTCTCGCAGCGCCGTGACGCGCGGGGTGAATTCTGGCATCGCCTCGTAGGCCAGGCGCAGCGCCGCAGCCGCCCCCACGATACCGGCCACGTTCTCGGTCCCGGCCCGCCGCCCGCGCTCCTGCGATCCGCCCTGGATCTGCGGCAGGATGCGTATTCCCTGGCGCACGTAGAGGATGCCCAGGCCCTTTGGACCGTAGAACTTGTGCGCTGAAAGCGAGAGCAGGTCAACGTTCAATTCCTGCACATCGATTGGCAGCGCGCCGCCGGCCTGCACCGCATCGACGTGAAAGGGGACCTTTTTCGCGCGGCAGATGCGCCCGATCTCCGCTACCGGCTCGATGGTCCCGACCTCGTTATTGGCATACATGATCGAAACCAGTACCGTCTGATCGGTGATGGCGCGGCCCACGTCGTCGGGATCGACGCGCCCGTACTCGTCGACGGGCAGGTAAGTTGTCGTGAAGCCGAACCGTTCAAGGTAGTGGCAGGTATGCAGCACGGCGTGATGCTCAATGGACGATGTAATCAGGTGATTGCCCTTCTTTTGCGTAGCAAAGGCAACGCCTTTGATCGCAAGATTGTCGCTCTCCGAGCCGCAGCCGGTAAAAGCGATCTCCGCCGGGCGACAATGCAGCAGGTCTGCTACCTGTTCGCGCGCGCTGTCAAGCGCCTGCATAGCATGACGGCCCAGCGTATAGATGCTGCTGGCATTGCCATATTCGGTGGTAAGGTATGGTAGCATCGCGTCCAGCACGCGCGGATCGAGCGCGGTGGTCGCGGCGTGATCAAGATAAATTGTGCGCTCTGCCATTCTCTTTTGACTTCTTTCTGAACACCTCGTTCATGCTGCCGCTGCGAAAACCGAGCAGATCGACAGTGACATATGTGTAGCCTATTTTGCGCAGCCCATCGGTCACAATACGACTCATCTCTTCTTCAACCAGGCGCGGTATCTCCGAGCGCTCGACTTCGATGCGCGCGATTTTATCATGATGGCGCACGCGAAGTTGATGGAATCCCAGTTCGTGCAGCAATTTCTCCGCCCTGTAGACCATTTGCAGCGAGGCCACATCGACCTTCGTACCATAGGCGATGCGCGAAGAGAAGCAGGCCATCGCCGGCTTGTCCCACACCGGCACGTCGAGCATACGCGCCACGGCGCGGATCTCGCGCTTGCCCATCCCGGCCTCTTTGAGCGGACCCCGGACGTTGAATTCACGCGCCGCGCGCTGGCCGGGCCGGAAGTCGCCCTCGTCGTCTTTGTTGATACCATAAGCAATGTAGCGCAGATTGTGCTGCTCGGCCAGAGGTTGCAGTTCCGTAAATAGCTCAGTTTTACAGAAGTAACAGCGATTGAAGTTATTGGCGGTGTAGCGTTCATCTTCCAGCTCATGCGTTTCGAGCGTCAGCAGCGGCACACCCATCTGTTTAGCCACGGCAATCGCCTGCTCCGTCTCCTCGGGCGCGTAGGCAGGAGAAGATGCAATGGCGCCCATCGCCCTGTCTCCAAGCACGTCATGCGCGACCTTGAGCAGCAGCGCGCTGTCCACGCCGCCGGAGTAGGCCACCAGCACCGATTCCATCTCGCGCAGAATCGCCTGCAACCGTTCGTACTTTGCCTGCGTCTCGGTGTCCAATACTTCAACGTTATTACTATTGACCTGAGTGATATCTGGCATTATATTAGTCTCCAATGTAAAACCAGTTAACTTTTTCCTGGTCCATCATAGATGTTGTTATTATATCATTGCATCGCCAGCACTGAGCACAGGAGTTAACTCGTCAATATGCCATCATCTCCCTCCACCGCCGCGATCATTCTGGCCGCGGGCAGCTCTAGCCGTATGGGCGCCGGGCGGCACAAACTGATGCTGCCCCTCGGAGATCGCCCGGTGCTGGCCCATGTGATCGCCGCGACGCTCGCCTCGCGGGCCGCACCCATCATCATCGTGCTGGGCCACCAGGCCGAGGAGGTACACGCTCGTATCACACCATATACCGCTCATCGCTCCATCACCGTCATCAAGAATGATGACTATATGAAAGGCATGAGCACGTCCATACATGCCGGCGTGCGCGCGCTGCTGCGCCGCGATGATATGCCCGATAGCGCGCTGATTATCCTCGGCGACCAGCCGTTGATGACCGCTCAGATCATCGATACGCTGATCGCGGCACGGCGGGCGACGGGGCGGCGCATCGTTGTCCCGCTCTACAATGGTCAGCGCGGCAATCCGGTATTGTTCGCTGCCAGCCTTTTTGCGGAGTTGATGGAGATCACGGGCGACGAGGGTGCGCGCAGCGTGGTGCAGCGCCACCGGCAGGAGATTGCGACGGTGGAACTGGGCGACGCGATGGCAAGCTACGATGTTGACACCTGGGAGGCGTACCAGCAGATTGTGGTCGAGTGGCAGCGCCAGCATGAGGCGAACAGAGGAGTGCGTGATGGCGGCGGATGAGCAGGAGGCGCGCAAAAAACAGGCAGCGTTCTGGCTGGAATATAGCCAGCAATTATCGACGGCGATTCGCTACAACGAGGCGCTATCCGCCGCGCAGCGCGCCGTGTCGCTCGACGAAACGAACGTCGAGGCGTGGTACGTCAGGGGAACCTGCCTGGCTATGCTGCGGCGGCACGACGAGGCGCTGGCGGATTTCGAGCATGCTTTACAGCTCGATGCGCGCTACGTCCCGGCCTGGGATGGCAAAGCCTGGGTGCTCGGCATTTTAGGGCGTCGAGACGAAGCCCTTGCCGCCGTTAACCGCGCGCTGGAACTCGATCCCCATTACTACCAGGCGCAGAAGCGCAAAGAGCGCCTGGAGGCCATTTAGCAAGCTTTAGTTCAGGAAGGCCCAACAACGCCAAGCTGCCGCAGCAAGCCCAGTAGATCTAATTCGGTCCATTGTTCAGCGATCTTGCCATCCGTAATGCGATAGATGAGAATCCCAGTATAGTTTACCTGCTTCCTTGTCGGTGGCATCCCTTGAAATTCGCCCAGGTGGGTGCCCTCAAAGCGATAGCGCATCACCACTTTGTCGCCCTCTACGATCTGATCATCAACCGTATACCGCACATCAGGGAAGGCCGCGCGCATACTGCTGATAAACTGTCGGTTCTGATCGGTTCCATGCAGTTCTCTCCCTCCAGGATCGTGCCTCACAAAATCCGAGGCGAAGAGTTCGTCGATCCGGCTCAAATCACCCTGATGCCAGACCTCTTCCCAAACCCGATGAGCCAACCTCTTGTTTCTTTCTGCTGACATATAAACATTGTCCTTTCAATTCACTACGCCAGATGACCAGAGGATACGTTTCTCTTAGCGTACTGTGCTCGCGCCTGCTTTCAAGGCTTTGCCCACAAAAGATGAGTGCAAACAGACGTATCCCAGACCTCGATTAAGTTTGGGCGAGATCTGGTGGGAGATGCGCGCGGCTCACAAAGGTGGCATCGACCATATTGCCTTCCTCAAAGCTCATACCAAACCGTCGGACCGAATCGACCCTGCTCTCTTCTCCCAGATCCTCTCTGAAAAGCGCTTCTTCAGCATATGCGATCACGTCTGTAATGACACGCTCACAGCGGTAGTACGTGAGCGCGACCCAATCAATCTCCGTCTGCCCATAGCCCTGAAAAAAAGGAGAAGGGCCTTTTGAACCATCTGGATCTCCGACAAAGAGGAAATCGCGCTCTTTGGGCGCCATCATCACATCGTCCCAATCGATCACGAATACGTGGCCGGTAGGATCGCGTATTAGATTGTTATGATGCAGGTCTGCATGGCAGATGACATAAGGGCCTGATTGCTTCTGGAGCAAAGGCCCTAGCGTTTCCATCAGATCCATCAGCGTGTGGATCGTCGGCTGGTGCACTTTCCAGGAAGAGAGAAGCGCCTGCTCAATCTTGCTTCCGCGAGGAGAGCTGAGATGATCCGCCTCAAAGTCGCGTATCCAGCGAGCATATTCTGTTGAATCGAAGCTCTCTCTTCGCAGCGCCTCAAAGCCAGAGGACGGTAGTGCAACCTGGTGAATCCGCTTGAACGTGCTTCCTACCTCCTTCCATTGCTCATTGGTCATCCCATTCCAGCTCGTATCTCCCTCGATAAAGGGGTACACGATCAAAGTGCAATCCTCGATCTGAACCCACAAAGCATCGTTCGCGGTGGGTAGAGGAGCCAAGACGGATGTGATTCCCTGATCTCTGAGATAGCGAGGAACAAGATACCGTGGTTCATAGAGCGATCTTGATGTAACTTTGAGCAGATACGCACTGGATTGCTCGCTCACCACTCGATACACGCTTGCATATGTATCAAGTCCCAGCGGGAGCATTTGCAGCGATACGACATTAATGTTATAGTGCTGCTGCAAACAGTCGAGAATGGTTTCTCCAGGAATATCTGGCTTTACAAGCATTGTGCCTCTTATCCTCGCCGCTGCGCGGTTCGCCAGTAAGTGGAGTCTGCGGGCTGAGTGCCTGCGGCACTCAGCCCGCAGACTCCACTTACCAGGATGCGCCGCAGGCGCACCAAACATTGCTTTTACACATAACTTTTGCGATGAGTCTGGCCTATATCACGAAAGCCATAGCTGCGGTAAAAATCGGAGCGCGTTATCATGATCCTGTTGCATAGTCAATCATTTCTTTCCAACAAACCCTCTACCAGATTCACAACCTCCTGGTGGATCTGCCGGGGAGGTTGCGCGGCGTCGAGCGTTTTGATACGTTCGGGATGGGCGTGGGCAAGTGCCAGAAACGCCTCACGTAAACGCCGGTGAAACGCCTCGCTCTCCAGGTCGAAGCGGCTCTGCGGCTCGTGCAGCCCATCGTGAGCATCAACCCTGGTGGTCCGGGCATGCACCTGCGCCGGATCGAGATCGAGCAGGATGGTGAGATCGGGCGCGCGGCCCTGCGTCGCCAGCAGGGACAGGCGCTCGACCACTTCCATGCCAACGCCGCGCGCAGCGCCCTGGTAGGCGATGCTCGAATCGAAGCAGCGATCAGTGATAACGAGCGTGCCTTCCGCGAGCGCGGGCAGGATCAGCGTGGCGAAGTGCTGCGCGCGGTCAGCCTGAAAAAGAAACGCCTCCGCCAGCGGCGAGATCGCTATATCGGGATGATTGAGGAGCAGATCGCGTATGCCAGCGCCCAGCGGCGTCCCACCCGGTTCGCGCGTGCGCAGGTAGCGTATGCCGCGCGATTGTAGCCAGCGCTCTAACAGATCCATCTGTGTTGTTTTGCCCGCACCATCCAGCCCCTCAAACGAAACGAGACGGCCCTTGCTCAAACCTATTTTCCTTTATCGGTACGATAGACATCATAATCCCAGTCGAATTGCGGCTTGGGCAGCATATCCTCCGGCGCCCACTGTTGATCGAGCTTGCCATACTTGCCACGATATTCCTTGAGCGTCTCACCCACATATTCAAAAGTAAGCTGGCAGATGCGGAATCCGACGGGAACGAAAATGGTCGTCTGCGTATGGTTGCTGATCTCCATTGTCCAGCGACCGATATAGCCCACGTCGCCGACACCGGCGCAGCGACAGACCGAGAGGCCGGAGCGCGCTACCGTGCTGCGCGAGTACATCTTCGCCAGGTAGCCGTTGTGCCCTCCGATAATCTCCTGGGTATGCGCAAGGATGGTCGTTCCGGGGCGAATGGCGATCTTGCCGTTCTGCGCCCTGCGCGCCTCGCCCCAGTAGGCGCGGATCTCTTCGGGGTTGTCCAGGTGCATCACCGCGACGTTGGCATCGCCCTGAAAATACCACTCGCCGAGCCGGCAATCATACGAATTCGTGCCCAGGTGGCGCTCGTCAAACGGCTCGATGACGATGTTGCCACGCTTCATCTCTTCTATGATACGTTTGTCAGATAATAACATGATCGCGAAGTCTCCAATGAATTTACTCTACGATAGGAAAGCCTGCTTTTTATTCTACAACGTTCAGTTTACCCCCGTTTACCGGGATGCGCCCCTCAAATCCCCTGGTTCTAGCCAATTGAGATATCTCATGACCAGATTCGAGCCAGAAAATGTCATTCACTTCCTCTTGAAATTCATTTCATCTCATGCTATATTTACGTCGTATGCGACACGTCGTATAGAACATAATTAGAGAGGCAGATCTATATCAGGAGGACGCTCATGTCTACAACCTTAAATCTAGGAACTCTGGCACTAATTGCTGCCGGAGTAATCTTCGTTATTGTACGACAATTTCGGGAAAAGCAGGCGAAACCGCTTATGCTAGCAATTGTTCCGCTATTAGTAGCCTACCACACTTATCTGAGCATTCAAGAACTCGCTTCCCCCATTATTAGCCCTTCCCTCATGGTCTCCTCTCTTGTCACAGGTGCGTTGCTGGGCGCTCTCCTCGGTTTCTTTCGCGGAAATGTAACTCGTATGCGCCTCGATAACGAGACGGGAACGATATACTACTGTCCAGGTGTAGCCAATGGACTCTTCTGGTTCGGGATGCTGGTGATCAAAGTGCTGGCTGGCGTTGGCTTATATTTGCGGCTGGATCGGGCCAGCACTTCAACTGCTGTTCTTCTGGCTATAGCGACAGGACTCTTCCTGGGCTATGTATGCATGACTTGCGCTACTTTATACTGGCGTATATCAAATATTTCATCTCACTACAAGAGTCTGGCCTCGAAGTAGATAATATCAGTCCTCGTCCTCCAGGCCAATAGGCAGGGCGCGCACGGTATTCACTTCAGACCAGATGCGCTCGGCGAGCAGTCGGACCTCACGCACATCGGAGAGCGCGTGCTGGAAGGGGAAGAAGGCGCGATCATCGCTATGGCGGTGTATCCAGCGACTGATGATGTTGATTTGATCGACTTCGGCCCTGCCGACGATGGATGGCGGCGCACCCAGTTCCGCCGCGACGGCCAGCAGTTCGACGATGGCCTGTTTCGTCGCCTCCTTCTCGTGCACCACACAGCGCTGGCGTACCAGGCGGCCATGACGGATCAGAAAAATCTCGTTGTGCCCTTCGCGCGCGGAGGGATAGACGATGAAGAGGTTGTTGGCCTCAACGGCTCCGGTAATCAGTCGCTGCCCGATCAGCACTTCGTCGGCGCAGCGAATGGCATCGCGCAGCCACGCAGCACGCTCAAAGTTCAACTGCTGCGCTGCCTCGAACATCTGGCGGCGCAGGCGCTCAAGCAGATCTTCGCGCTCGCCGCCCAGAAAGGCGCAGACCTCCTCGATGGTCTCACGATACCCGGCGGGATCAACGCCGCCGCGACACGGGCCAGGGCAGCGATTGAGGTGCAGGCGCAGACAGGGATCAGATGGTTTCCCCTGTGGCGGCAGCGGGCGCGTGCAGGTGCGGATGGGAAAGAGCTTCTCTACAAGCTCAATGGTGAGCGCGACGATGCGCCGGCTGCGGAAGGGGCCAAAATAGCGGGCGCCATCGGCGGCGACTTCGCGCGTGACGTAGACACGCGGAAAAGGATGCTGCACATCGATTTTGATAAAAGGGTACGCTTCATAATTGCGCAACTGCACATTATAGGTTGGTTGCAGCTCTTTTATCAAATGTGACTCGACGAGCAGCGCCTCCAGTTCGGATCCCAGGACACGCGTCTCGATCTCCCTGACATTTGTCAGCAGCCCGTCCATTTTATGCGTATGGCCCAGCGGTTGATTGTAGTAGGAGGCCAGTCGCTCCCTGAGATTCTTAGCTTTGCCAACATAGATGATTTGCCCATGCGCGTCTTTCATGAGATAGACGCCGGGCTTCGTCGGAAAATGCTGCCGCCAGACAGGATCAAGAAAGAGGCTGCCCGTCGGGCGCGCCACCGTGACCGCCGGGGCGAGGCTGTCATCCGCCGGCCACTGTACCTTGCTATCGGAGAGGGCGACGCTGTTGATATCGCCGCTCCACGCGACGGGCAACTGCAAACGCAGGTGCAAATGCCTGAGTGTGGAGATGCCCTGCTCGCGGGCACGTGCGAGGATATGCAGGAAGACGGCGGCTGTAACCTCCGCATCGCCGAGCGCGCGGTGGCGATTGGAAACCGGAATGTTCAGGTGCGCGGCCACCAGGTCGAGCTTGAAGCGCCTCAAACCGGGCAGGAAACGCCTGGCAAGCGGGATCGTGTCGAGGCCGTCGAGGGGAAAGCTCTGGTCGAGCAGCCGTGCCTCGTGGGAGAGGAAGCGGATATCGAAGCCGAGGTTATGCCCGACAAGGATCGCACCCTCGATGAAGCGCAGGAAATCTGGCAGGACCTCTTTCGCCTTTGGCGCGCCCATCACCATTGCCTGCGTAATACCGGAGAAACGCACAATAAACGGCGGAAGGCTGCGCTCAGGGTTGATGAGGCTGTGAAACGATGCGATGGCCTCGCCTCCGCGCAGGCGCACAGCGGCAATCTCAATTACACGATCTGGCCCTGGACGCAGGCCCGTTGTCTCGGTATCCAGCACCACAAAATCGATGGCCTCCAGCGCGTCTATCTCCTCTTGCAGCATGCCATGCGCTCCCCCGATTGAAATAGAAAGGGTGTCTGATGCGCAGGGCGTTCGCCCTCTCTCGCTGACCATTTGTGTGGCTCCGCCACACCATCATACACAAAGCGAGCGCCGCAGGCGCGAGAAAACGAATGCGCCAGAAATCAGACACACTCGGATTAGATCATATGTACGAGCATATCATGAGAGAAGCCGATTGACAAGCCACCAGGAGATATGGCAGGGCGATGTAATGCTCGCCAGGAGCGGGGGTCAAGGGGGCGGCGGCCCCCTTGCGGGGCGCGGGGTGTCCCCGCCCAGACTCTTCCTTTCGGGCGTGGGGTGGGGAGCATTACATAGCTCTGGAGATATGGGGTGAGCGTCAAATTTTTGCGGAGAGGTATACAGGGGGAAGAGAAAGCTGCCAGGATAGCTCTATCACGACGAAGAGGAGCGTATGGATGAAGACATAGATCGCACCTGGCAGAAGGTGAGTGAAGAAGTATTGAGCGACGTGAAACAGCGGCGTTTAGCCCATCCCCAGGCGAGTTTTCGTGAGATCGCGCAAGCCGTGGAAGAGCAGGTGAACCGGCTGAAAGCGCGCCTGCTTGAGGATGCAGCCCTCGCCAGCCAGGCGAGCGATTGGCGAGAGGCGCCCCAGGAGCACCGGCCCCGATGTCCGGTCTGTGGCATGGGCCTGCAAGCACGAGGGAAACGCTCTCGCCATCTGCAAACGGCTGGAGGCCATCCGATCCGCTTAACGCGAAGCTATGGGGTCTGCCCGACCTGTGGAACGGGGCTTTTTCCCCTGGATGAAGAATTAGCTCTGCCAAAGGGCACATGCTTAACGCCTGTCCAGCAAGAGCATCCGGTCCGCCTTGCCAGTCGAATGCCTTTTGCCCAGGCTGCCAGCCTGTTCGCCGACCTGGTGGGCATCCAGGTGAGCGAAGCCACGACACGCAGGTTCACCGAACAGGCAGGGGAAATAGCTCAGGCATGGCAAACCGCGCAAGTCTGCGCTCCCCAGAAGCCGAGCACGAGCCAGAGAGCCGAGCCGCGATTAGTTCTGAGCGCCGATGGGGCGATGGTCCCGCTGCTGGGCGGGCAATGGGCCGAGGTGCGCAAGGCGAGCGCCGCAGGCGCGAGCAAGCGTGAGCGCCAAAAATCAGAAAGGGCACCCTGTACGGGGTGCCCCTGTATCTTAAACCGCCACGGCTTGCCATCAATGCCCGAAGATAATACGGAGACCGATAGCGACCCCGGCGGAGAGCATCAAGGCCAGAAACTGGAGCAGGCGATAACGCGCGATCATTATTCGCTGGTCGAGCGCTATAGCCTTCGCGCCACTGGACCGACGATAATACTGCTGTCCCTGTTGCATGCTTTTTCCCCTTTTTCTAATCCCGTATTCGGGTTTGCCCGCGTCCTGACTCTATTTTAATATACGCCCTGTGATGGCATCTGGTTGCAGTATAACCGACACCGCACCACAAAGCTATAAAGCACATCACACGCGAAAAAAGCTGCGCTATACCG
Organism: Ktedonobacteraceae bacterium; assembly: GCA_035294325.1. GTDB lineage: Bacteria > Chloroflexota > Ktedonobacteria > Ktedonobacterales > Ktedonobacteraceae > DATGLE01. The sequence continues at coordinate 40,089 of DATGLE010000268.1, forward strand.
GCGGCTCCAGGTGTACCTCACTGTCGTTCGTCTGGTGCGCCTCCGCGCGCCTGCTCACCAGCGTCGAACTGACGCTCGAAGGATCGACCTCGCCTACAGCCGCGATCAGGTCACTATGCATCTCCAGCAGACGGCGCGCCTTGTTATAGTCCTTATCGAGCAGAATTCTGAACATCTGCTCGCAGGCTGCCAGCGCCTCGGCAGCGGCAGCACGCCTGGTGGCCGTCAACGGCCCCAGCAGATCATGGCGCTTGGCGGTGCGGAACAATACATGTACTTTCTCCAATACCTCGGAGAACTCGGCGTGGATCTGCTCGTTCCAGTTCTGCGCTTCGACCAGCGCCGTCGCCTTCGCCAGAAAGTGGCCGCATACCCTGACTATCGTGTTGTACTCATTGTTACGCGCCTCCAGTAACGTCTGGAGGATGCGCTGCTCGTCGGCCGCATCCAGCGCTTCAACCGAGAAGATACTGGCCTCTCCTCCCATCTCATGGATCTCGTGCGCAAGCTGGCGGAAGTGCTTCTCCACATCTTCGGAGAAAGGTAGCAGGTAGACCGAATTCTGGAGAGCGTAGGCGCCGAGATTCTGCAAGCGCCGCCACACCCATACCCGCTTCTGCGAAGGCTCACTGGGGACTTTGTATGTCAATTGCAACCAGCGCAAGGCATCACGCTCGTGCATCGATATTACTCCTGCTGCGAGGACTATCAGTAACATTCGTTACTGACCGCCTTCATGGTACTCCAACTGCACAGCAAAGTCAAGCCAGGCATATTTCGCACAGCGCTTTCCCCTTCTGAGGCCATTAACACACAAGGTGCGCTGCCGCGCCTCTGTACTCCCCGGAGGGAATGATGGACGGGGCTGCACCCCACCCATCATTCCCTCCGGGGAGCAACGCAGTAGCGAGATGTGCCCATCAAGAAGGGGAAAGCCCTGTATTGCGCACGAGTGTACATCCGCGAGCAGCAGGCGCAGCCAGCATATATCGCGACTGCGTGGCTCACTATCCCCCCTTGAAATGACGGCACATGCTTGCTATCTTTCTCCAGCAGGCCATATACTACATAAATCAAGACATACTCTATCATAAGGGAGAAGTTTAGCAATGCAATACAGAAGGCTGGGACGCGCGGGCGTGCGAGTGAGCACGATTGCCCTCGGCAGTTGGCTTACGTATGGCGGCGCTGTGGCAGAAGAAGCCGCCGTGCAGTGCATTCACAAAGCATACGACCTCGGCATCAATTTCTTTGATACGGCAAATGTATACAGTGCGGGCAGAGCCGAGGTGATCGTCGGGCGCGCCCTCAAAGATTTTCGGCGTGACTCCTTTGTGCTGGCAACGAAGGTCTTTTTCCCGATGGGTGAGGGACCGAATGATCGCGGGCTTTCGCGTAAGCATATTATGGAGCAGTGCCATGCCAGTCTGCGCCGCCTCGGCACCGACTATATCGATTTATATCAATGCCATCGCTACGATCCTGAAGTCCCGTTGGAAGAGGTGCTGCGCGCCCTGGACGATCTGGTGACGCAGGGCAAGGTGCTCTATGCCGGTGTCTCCGAGTGGTCGGCAACACAGATTGCCGATGCCGTCTACACGGCACGCGCGTTGAATCTGGACCGTATCGTCTCCAACCAGCCCATCTATAACATGCTCCAGCGCTATATCGAGTCGGAAATTCTGCCCCTGTGCGAGCGCGAGGGGATCGGCCAGATTGTCTTCTCGCCACTCTCTCAGGGTATTCTCACAGGCAAGTATAAGCCAGGGCAGCAGCCGGCCCAGGGTACACGCGCCGCTGATCCCGGGTCGAATATGTTCATGCAAGATCTGTTGAACGATAGCGTGCTGACGGCTGTACAACACTTACAAACGCTTGCTCAGGAGAATGGCTACTCGCTGGCGCAGATGGCGCTGGCCTGGGTACTGCGCCAGCCAATGGTCAGCGCGGCAATCATCGGCGCGACGCGCCCGCAGCAAGTAGAGGAAAACGCCAGGGCCAGCGATATTACGCTGACAGAGGATGTGTTGCGACGCATCGACGAGATCCTCGATGGCGTGGTAGAGTATAACCGATGAGAGACCATGCATCGATTACAACTGCTGTTTCAGGTCACGCGCGCCCGCACCCTGCCGGTGATGATGGCACCCGTGGTTATTGGCTCTGTGCTGGCGTGGCAACAGGGCACGCCGTTCCGCCCGGGCTTCTTTCTGCTGGCCCTTGCCGGCGCACTGGCCGCGCACCTGGCTGCTAACGTCACCAACGATGTCTTCGACTTTGGCGAGGGCGCCGATCAGGCTGCGCAGCGGATGATCTCAGAGGGCGCGACCTTCGTTACCGGCTCGCAGCCCTTGATGCGCGGGCAATTCTCGCTCAACGCCTATCGCGCGCTGGCTATCGCGCTCTTCGCGCTGGCCCTGTCGTGCGGCATAACGCTGGCCTTCTTTCGTCCCTGGGCCATCGCCTTTGGCATCGCTGGCTTCCTGCTGGCCTTCTTCTACGTCGCGCCGCCCCTGCGCCTGGCCTATGTCGGGCGCGGCGCGGGCGAACTCGATATCTTCATATCGTTCGGGGTTCTTCCGCTCATCGGCGCCTACTACGTCCAGACGGGAAATGTTACCCCCAGCGCACTGCTCGCCGCCCTGCCCATCGGACTCTACACGATGGCGGTGCTCTACTTCCACCACTTCCTGCACTGGCGCGCGGACCAGGTGGTAGGGAAGATGACGCCGGTGGTCGCGCTGGGCGAGCGGCGCGCGCGCATTACCGGGGCGATGCTGCTGGCGCTGATCGCCGCGACCATCCTGCTCGACGCGCTGCTCGGAGTCTTCCCCTGGTACAGCGCCGTCGCCGCGCTCACCGTTCTGCCGGTACTCTTCGCGCTGCGGCGCGCCACCGGCGATCTTAAAAACTACCTGCAACTCATGGCGACCAATACGCGCTCCAACCTGCAAGCAGCGCTGCTTATCCTGATCGCCCTGCTCATTCGTGGTATGCTGCGTATTTAGGATATCTTCGTGGCTCTAAATAAAGCAGGCATAACACACCGGTAAAATCTCCAATCAAGCAATGCGTGAGTAACAATGAATATGCTCTTCTCTCAGATAGAGCAACCATATGTAGAGACGATCCTTGTGGTCGCCTGGTTTTCTTACAGGTGATCGCGCCAGGCGCGTATCTGCCCGGCATGCTCCTCAAAATGATGCCAGGTCGAACCCATCACCCAGGCCCGCACATAGCCGTCCCATTGCTCGGTACGCAGACCAGACAGGAGACCGAAGACATGGTAATGGGCGGTCTCAAATAGCTCGACGCTCTCCTGTAGCGAGAGCGCTCGCAATTCCGCTTCCCACCGCTCGTTAAAGGGGAGAGCATCGGCATAGTTTTCGGTGGGCTTGCGGCCATCCTGGATATATCCCCGTAGCACATCGTAACAGACGCTTTCCCAGCGGCCAATGTGCGCCATGACCTCTTTCACGGACCATTTGCCTACCGCCCCCGGCATGGCAAGCTCCTCTTCGCTCAGACCATAAATGGCCGCTGTGAGGGTAACACGCGCTCGTGTGACATGATCGAGGATCTCCTGCGGCTCACGCGTATCTCTCGGCATGGTATGCTCCTCGTCTCGCTTGTTCTTTCCAGTGGGTAGCATAAGTATATCACAAAAGGTCGTCCGAAAGGTTGCAGCCTCTTTTTTTGGGGTGAGCTTCCCGGTCTTCTACCCGGGCACTATCTTGCCTATAGATTCCAGTTCATTGACCTGCCATTCCAGCGGAAGGTAGAATATGGGTCGGGTGGTAAAGATCTGGCGAAACTGAAACAAGAGGGCGAGGACGTGATGCGGGATCAACTCATTTTTCCCTCACCTGGCGAACCGGTACGCGGGATCTGTGCCACACTACAAGATGAAGGCGCGGTTGATCCGGCAAAGCATAGAAACAGAGACGACAGACGAGAGGTCAGCTATGGCACAATTTGAAGCGGTTTATATTCCTTATGGTGGGTACTGGTCAACGCCGTTTGTGCGCTGGCAGGGCAACTTTTCGCACCTGCACCCGATTCGCTTCGCAGCGGATGTCGCGAAGCGTGCCCTGCGCGAACGCGACATAGCGGCTGAGAGCTTCGACGCGCTGTTCCTCGGCATGACGGTGATTGCCGAGCATAGCTTTTATGGCGCACCCTGGCTCGCCGGGCTGATCGGCGCGGCTGGCATCTCTGGCCCGACCATCAACCAGGCGTGCGCGACCTCAGCGCGGGTGCTGGCGAGCGCTGCCTTCGAGGTCGAGACCGATGCCGAGCGCTGTATCCTGGCGCTGACCTGCGATAAGACCAGCAACGGGCCGCATATCTATTACCCCAACCCGCTCGCCCCCGGCGGAAGAGGCGAGGGCGAGGATTGGGTATGGGACAACTTCAACTGCGATCCCTACGCCCAGAATGCGATGATCGAGACCGCCGAACATGTCGCAGCAGAATCGGGCATCTCCTGGGAAGAACAGAACGCGCTCACCTTGCTGCGCTATCACCAGTACCAGGATGCACTCAAGGAGAACGCCGCCTTTCATCGCCGGTATATGGTAACACCTCTGGAGGTCACTGATCTTTCTGGTCATAAAGGCATAGCAACCGTGCTGGACGATGAGGGCATCTACCCCACCACGGCGGAGGGGCTGGCGAGACTACGACCAGTGAGGCAGGGGGGCACGGTCAGCTATGGGACGCAGACGCATCCCGCCGATGGAAGCTGCGGGATGATTGTGACCTCGCGTGAGCGCGCCAGGGAACTCAGCCGTGACCGTGGCATCGAAATCCAGATCCTGGGATTCGGTCAGGCGCGTGCGAAGAAAGGCTTCATGGCGCAGGCAACGGTTCCAGCCGCACGGAATGCGCTCAAGGCCGCGGGTGTCGATCTGGCCGAGATCAAAGCGATCAAGACGCATAACCCTTTCGCCGTCAACGATATCTACTTTGCCCGCGAGATGGGTATGCCTCCTGAACGCTTCAATAACTACGGCTGCTCGCTCATCTTCGGTCATCCCCAGGGACCAACAGGGATGCGCCTGGTCATCGAGTTGATCGAGGAACTGGCCCTGCTTGGAGGCGGCTACGGCCTCTTCACCGGCTGCGCGGCGGGCGATACAGGCGCGGCCATCGTCCTGCGGGTGGATGTGCGGTAAGGCCGGGCCGGCCAGCGGCATGCCTCTTCTCACCCGCGATACCAGATATGATAAATGACATTGAAGGTATCATCACTGACAAACAGCGAACCGTCAGCAGCAACCGTGACATCAACCGGCCTTCCGGTGACTTTGCCATCGCTCTGCAACCACCCGGTCACAAAGTCCTGCGCAGGGCCGGCCACCTGTCCGTTCGCTAACGGGACGCGCACAATCTTATAGCCCGTCGGTGTGCTGCGATTCCAGGATCCATGAAACGCGATGTAGAGGCTATTCTGATACGACGCCGGAAATTGCTTATCGCCGGGGGGATAAAACGCTAAGCCCAGCGGGGCCGAGTGAGCTTGCATACGAACCAGTGGCTGCTGGACACCCTGGCAAGCATCGGCCATCTGCCCGAACTGGGGATCAGGGATGTTTCCGGCATGACAACGGGGCCAGCCATAGTCACCTTGATCGGTCAGGGCATAGACCGTTTCGGGAGGGCTATTATCACCCAGGTAATCGCGCCCGTTGTTGGTAATCCAGATCCGCTTGCTCCAGGGATTGATCTGCATGCCCACCGCATTGCGCAGCCCCTTAGCGTAAAGCCTTCCCCCTGATCCATCCAGGTTATAGACCTGGATAGCGGCGCGATGCGGATCTGACTCCTGGCACACATTGCAGTCAGACCCGATAGAAACGTAGATACGATTATCTGGCCCGATGAGAACGGTGCGCGTACTATGCTGCCCACCCACCGGCAGATCGGTGATAATCCGCTCCACCGGCCCCGGTTTGAGATCATTCCCCAGCTTTACACGGGCAATGCTGCCTGCCTCACCAATATAGAGATACCCTTCATGCATATCCAGACTGGTCGGGCTATTCAGCCCGCTTATCAGCGTAAGCGACCTGGCTGCCTGCTCCGGCGATGCTCCAGGGAAGAGCGCAACGACTGCATTGCCGCCCCGGTTCGCCACCAGCAGGACGCCGCCCGGTCCTACCGTCATAAAACGAGGAGTATTCAGACCTCGGGCATAGACGCTGATCTGAAATCCTGCTGGTAGGTGAATACCCGGAATATCCGATGCCGGCAGTTGCGAGGTCGCTGGCGTCGGTGCTTGCGTCGCCGGCGCAGCAGGAGAGGACGTACATCCTGCTGCCAAAACGAGCAGTACAACGAGCAAGCAGAAAGATCGACGCATGACACTCCTCCTTCTGGTCGAGCAGAAGCAGTTCCGCTTTTCAAGATACCTTCTGTGGTTTGCTCTGTCCATTTTTGCATGCTCCGTGATATTCGTCAACACGGATACGTTTGCCCTGTCCGAGCAGTGACGACAATCGGTTCATATATTGCGGAAAGTCGGAGTTTACGAGTCTACATGTCAGTCGCCATCTCATACTCAGAAAATCGTGGGATAGCCTCGCTCAAGCTGAAATCGCAGGGCCACGGGAACATCCGCACGCCATAGACGAAAGCCTGCTCTTCCCACGGCGTTCCCATCTATGATACTCTTTACTCTGAAGCTCCTTTCCCAGTCGGAAGCATAATATATCAGAAAAGCGTTAAAAGGTGTAATTACTGACAGCACCAGACTTTCCTCTCCTCTGGAATGCAGGGAGGAAGCGCTCTGGCACACATACAAGAGGAGAGTCACGTATGCAAGAACCAGGTAACAGGCAACGTCCCTCCAAAGTCCCTTCCCGTTTCACCAGGGGCTGGCGAGTTGTGCTGACGATTTGCCTTGTCGTCGGTGTGGTGCTTGCTGGCGTGGCTTATATCCAGCGCCACCAGATCCACCAGGTGATCCAGGGGTGGCTGGAACCACCAGTTCAAGCTGTCCATCTGACCCCATTAACTCTTCCTCCCGCGACGACAACCGTCACTCCGGGCCAGGTCGCGGCGACGGATTGGACAACCTACCACAAGGACGCCACCCGCAGCGGCTTTGTCGCCAATCTGCCTGACCCTACGGCTCTGGCGCCCCGTTGGAAGCAGCCACTTGATGGGGCGGTCTATGCTGAACCATTAGTGGTCGGTGGACAGATCATCGTTGTGACAGAAAACGATACAGTCTATTCCCTTAACGCACAGACCGGCCAGATTGCCTGGCACACCCATGTAGGGAACCCTGTGCCCCTCTCAGACCTCCCATGCGGAAATATTAATCCACTCGGCATCACGGGCACACCGGTCTATGATCCACAAACCGGCCTGATCTTTGCGGTGGCAGAGATCCAGGGACCGGCGCATATTCTTCTGGGCATTGATGCCAGTACAGGGCAGATCAAAGTCCGTCGCGCGGTGGACCCTGCTGGCATCGATCCACGCGCCTATCAGCAGCGTGCTGCGCTTGCCCTCTCTGCCGGCAACGTCTACATAGCATATGGGGGCCTCTACGGTGACTGTAGCGACTACCGGGGGCTGGTGGTAGCCTCACGCACCACCGGCACAGGACCGCTCCTCACCTACCAGGTACCCACGACCCGCGAAGGCGGGATCTGGGAACCCGCCGGACCAACGCTGGACGCTCAGGGAAATCTCTATGTGTCGGTTGGCAATGGCGCGGCTACAGGAGGGACCTGGGATCATACCGATTCGATCCTCAAGCTCTCCCCGGACTTACAGTTGGAAGATGCCTTTGCCCCGCAGCAGTGGGCACAGGATAACGCCAATGATTTAGATCTCAGTTCACTGGGACCGGTCCTGCTGCCCGGTGGCTTCCTCTTTATCCAGGGCAAGTCGAATCGCGGGTATATGCTGCGAGCGAATCATCTGGGAGGAATAGGCGGGCAGGTACAGACGATCTCGGTGTGCTCCGCCGGGGCCTACGGGGGAGCTGCCGTGAAAGGCGCAGTGGCTTTCATCCCCTGTGCTGATGGGCTGCGCCAGATCCAGTCCGGGCCTGGAGGGGTGCTGCGCCCCGGATGGCAGGCCCCCGGCCAGATCACCGGCTCGCCGGTCATTGGAGGCAACACCGTCTATAGCCTTGATCCTGGCGGAGGCATGCTCTATGCGCTCAACGCCGCAACCGGCTCCATACGGGCCACAGTCCCGGTTGGCACTACATCGCGCTTCGCCACCCCAACGCTTTCGCAGAATACGATCTTTGTTGGCACCTTGCAGGGGATCGTTGCTGTACAGCTACGCACGTAACCTCTCCTGGCCGGATGAATGCCGCACATAAACACATCATTCTACGCTCGCCGCAAGCAGTTAAACGCCTCGCCAGAAGCGGGGGTCAAGGGGGCGCTGCCCCCTTGCGGGGCGCGGGGTGTCCCCGCCCAGACTCTTCCTTTCGGGCGGGGCGTGGGGAGAATTCAATAGCCCTGGGGAGGAAGTCAGGGCTATGTAATGCTCGCCAGAAGCGGGGGTCAAGGGGGCGGCTGCCCCCTTGCGGGGCGTGGGGTGTCCCCGCCCAGACTCTTCCTTTCGGGCGGGGGGTGGGGAGAATTCAATAGCCCTGGGGAGGAAGTTGCCAGCGCTTGACCATAGATAAAAGCTACGTTATAGTATGGGGCAACCAATAGGATTGAAGAGAGGAATATGATGACCGTATTCAGCGAGGCATCGCACATGACCGAATCCGCGCCAAAGGACCTGCATGAATATCTCACCATTCTGATAAAACAGGCCACAAAAGCTTACGTCGCGCAGGAACAGATAGCATTTGACGTTGAACGACTGCCCCTGAACCTGGAATTTTCGGCCCAGGCCAGCTTCGGCGACTACTCCATGCCCGTCATGGCGTGGGCATCTAAAAAGATGCTGGGACGCCCACCCATGCAAATCGCGGAAGCGCTGGCGAGCATGCTGCGCGATATGCCGATCTCCGCCATCGAGGAGATTACCGTTACGAAACCCGGCTACCTCAATTTCCGCCTCAACCATCCCCAGATGGGCAAAGCCATTATCGAGCGCGTACTGGACGAAGGTCCCGACTTCGGGCAGAACGATGTCGGAGTGGGCACAAAGGTTATCGTTGAGCATACCGCCGTCAACACCAACAAGGCCGCGCACGTCGGCCACCTGCGCAACTCGTGCATCGGCGATACGGTTGTTCGCATGCTGCGCTCGCAGGGTTATACCGTCGAGGCCCAGAACTATATCGACGATTCGGGCGTACAGGTAGCTGATGTCGTCGTCGGTCTCACGCTCTTGCGGAAAGGCGAGTTGCAGCTTCCTGACGGCAACGAGATGCTGCCCGGCGAGTCCTTCGACTACTACTGCTCGCGCGTCTATGTTGCCGTCGGCAAGCTGTATGAAGAGAAGCCTGAATACCTGGATCTGCGCAGGACGGTACTGCGCTCTATAGAACGCGGCGAAGAGCCGGAATCTGGCCCCGATTATCCAGCGATAGCCACCGATCTCTCGCACCAGATCGTGCAGGCGCACCTTAAAACGATGGCACGGCTCAATATCTCCTACGACCTGCTCACCTGGGAATCGGCGATCCTGCACGCCGGTCTGTGGCAACACACCTTCGAGAAGCTGCGCGACGAGGGTGCGCTGGAGAAGCCAGAGAGCGGCCCCGCCGCCGGCTGCTGGGTACTGCCATTCGGAAACGGCGAGGCCGGGGCCAGCGAAGAAAGCGAACGCATGCAGGACAAGATTCTCGTCAGGAGCGATGGCACGGCCACCTACACGGCCAAAGATATCGCCTATCACCTCTGGAAGTTTGGCCTGCTCGACGATGTGCAATTGCACTACGTCCTCTGGGGCACGCAGCACGACGGGCGCCCGCTCTGGACGATGCGCACTCCCCAGGATGCCGCCGCGCCGGGCGAAGAGGGCGATGCAAAACGCTTCGGCCATGCGCAGCGCGCCATCAACGTGATCGATGCGCGCCAGGCATACCCGCAGCAGATTGTACGCGAGAGCCTGCGCCGCCTGGGCTATGTAGAGCAGGCCGATAACCTGAAGCATATCAGCTACGAGGTCGTGACGCTCTCCAGAGCCACAGCGGCCAGCCTGGGCGTCGATACATCCGATGGCCGCGAATTCTACGCGATGTCTGGACGCAAAGGCATCGAGATCAAGGCCGACGACCTGATCAATGCCGCCATCGAACGCATGCGGGAGGCACGCAAGCAGGACGATAGCGAGCTGTCCGACAGAACGGCGGCCATCCTGGCGGCATCGGCGATCCGCTACTTTATGATCCGCTTCAGCCTGCAACAGATCATCGCCCTGGATATGGACGAGGCAATACGCCCCACCGGCGATACCGGCGTGTACCTCCAGTATGCGTATGCGCGGGCCAACAGTATTCAGCGCCGCCTGCAAGAGACGGGCTATATGATACCCGATCACCTGGAGCAGCTCCCGCAACAGCTTGAGCAGAGCGAGTGGGAACTGCTGCGCCTCATCGACGCCTATCCGCGCCGGCTTGCCGAGGCCAGCGAGCAGACGAATCCCTCCTTACTTGCCTCCTACGCCTATGACCTGGCCGCGCACTTCAGTGACTTCTACGAGCACACGACGCCCATCGTCAAGGAGACGAACGAGCAGGTGAAAGCGTTCCGTGCGCTGCTTGTGCAGGCCACGGCTCAGACAATGAACAATGTGCTGCGCGTGCTCGGCTTCGAGCCGCTGGAGCGCATTTAAATCACGCTCCAGGCAGGCGGGAGGGTTGACAAACGCCTCTCCGCCTGCATACTCTTAAAAGTGTGTCATCTGTTCAATGTTTTCGCCCGCTCTCCCCGGGCCTTTGTGCGGCTTCGCCGCACCAGAAGCTATGTGGAAACATGCGCGAAGCGTATGTTTCCACATAGCCAGCTAAATAAGGCAAGCGCCAGTGATGGAGGTATATCTATGAGCGTACCTATCTACTACGACCCCGACGCGGATCTCTCCCTCATTCAGCAGAAGCGCGTGGCCTTCATTGGCTTTGGCAACCAGGGAGCGGCGCAGGCAAACAATCTGCGCGATAGCGGCGTGCGAGAAATTATCATCGGCAACATCGATGACGCATACAAAGCGGCGGCGCTCGCGGACGGCTTTCGCGTCGTGCCTATCCCTGAGGCGGCGGCCTGGGCAGACGTGATATTTTTGCTGATCCCAGACGAGGTGCAGCCGGCAGTCTTCCATGAGCAGATCGCGCCCCACTTGCGCCCCGGCACAACGCTGGTCGTTGCTTCCGGCTACAATGTTGCCTTCCACCTGCTCAACGTACCCGACCAGGTTGATATCGTGATGGTCGCGCCGCGTATGGTCGGCGCCGCCGTGCGCAGCCTTTACATCCAGCAGAGAGCTTATCCCTGCTTCGTCTCGGTTGAACACGACGCCAGCGGCAGGGCGTTTCCGCTGGCCCTATCTATCGCCCGTGGCATCGGCGCTACACGCGGCGGCGCCATCAAATCGTCAGCGCTTGAGGAGGCCGCGCTCGATCTGCTGAGCGAGCAGGCGATCTGGCCTGCGATTGCCGTGATCTTTCAGAAGGCATACGAAGCACTGCACGCGGCCGGCTTTAGCGATGAGGCTATCCTGAACGAACTCTATCTCTCTCATGAGCCTGCGGAGATCTTTGAACTCGTAGGAGAGAAGGGGTTCTTCGGACAACTTCCCTTTCATTCCCGCACCAGTCAGTACGGTCAGTTACGCGGGATTCTTGCAGATAACGGGGAATGGGCGCAGCAACGCATCAAGCACGCGCTGGATGAAATCCTTTCGGGGAGATTTGCGCGCGAATGGTCGAATGTTCAGGCAGCAGGGACGGTTCGGCTCGAACAATTACGCGCCAAAATAGCACAAAGCCCTATGGCTCAGGCCGAAAAGCGTGTGCTTGGCGAGCAGAAAGGAAGAGGTCTGTAACATGGCTCAATGGGACATATTTGAACAATGCCAGGTCGTCGACCTATCGGTGATCGTCTCGCCGGACCTGCCCTGCGCCTGGCCCACGCATATGCAGCATGTCGCGAAGGTCTGGAACTACTACGCCCCGCTCGACGAGCGCCAGGGATCGATTCCCAGCGTAGCGCCCTACCAGACGCGCTTCTGGATCATCGACGAGCACTGTGGCACCCACTTTGACGCGCCGACGCACTTCATCCCCCCGCCCGATTCAAAGCTGCCCTGGGCTAACGAGTTCGGTCTCCAGACAGGCGAGAAGGTTCCGCTCGCGGACCTGCGTGGCCCGGCGGTGACGATAGATCTCACCTTCCTCTCAGGACAGGGCAGCAATGGCGAGAGTCCCTGGATCACGCCGGAGCATATTCAGGACTGGGAGCGGCGGCACGGCGATATCCAGCCTGGCGAGGTTGTGCTGCTCTATACGGGCTGGGATGAGCGTTACGTTACGGGACCGCAGGGCGACGCCTATTGCAAGGCTCCGCTGGTTTTCAAGCAGGGACCGGGCTGGCCGGCGCCCAGCGTTCCCGCCGTGCTCTACCTCCACAAACGCGGCGTGCGCTGCCTGGGTATCGACGCCCCCAGCATCGGGGCCGCGCACGATGGCGTTCCGGCACATCAGGAGGGTCTGAGCCGGGGCATGCGCTACGTAGAGTTGCTGACCGGACTGCAACACCTGCCGCCGCGCGGAGCCTACTTCATCTTCCTGCCGGTCAAGGTGGCGGGAGCGACAGGCGGCCCCGGACGCGCCATCGCGCTGATCCCCTAGAACTTGCTCAATCCCGGAAGATGGCAAGCACCTCTAAAGTATGACGGTGCGCCAGAATGGTCATGCGCTCGGCGCTGGCAAGATCGGTCATGCGGAAGCGAATGGCCGGCTGCCCCATATATTCAGCGGGCGCGTCCGGCTCGCTGATATAGTGGGGATGGTTCAGGATGAACTGCCGCGTTACCGGATGCGACCAGTACACCTGGTCGTCGGCTGAAAACGCCATGTGAGCTGGATCATATCCACCAGCGCAGCGCGGGCAGTACCATTTGATCCAGAAGCGGTAGTGGGAAGGAGTCTTATCCTCCCACATGGCTAGCCCATTGGTTGCTGTGTCGATTACCTCCGCCGACGCCAGCGCTCCGCATCTCGGGCAGGGGGAGCGTCCGTGAGTAACTACAGGCTCCAGAAGATCGGCAAACCCCTGCTGGATTCGCTTCCAGGCCGGGCGGAACGAACGCAGCGAACCCAGGTCCACCAGGCCCATGCTATGGATCTTGCCCCAACAGTGGCTCCGTGAACAATCGGGGCACTCCAGGTGCAGATTGACGCCGCCATCGGGCTGAGGGATGAAGAGGCCGTGCAGCCGCCGGCGACCGCAGACCTGGCACCAGATACGCGTCTCGCGCCATCCCTGTGCGAGTTCTCCATCCAGGCTCAGCCCCAGCGCCTCCGCCTCTTCGCGCAAGGGGCCGCTCAAAATCTGGCGCAACTGGCGCCGCGCACGATGCAGGCGCGCCTCTAAAGCGCTGATAGTCAGTCCCAGGCGCGCGGCGGCTTCGCTCTGCGGCAACTCCGCCAGGTAACATAACTCGACTGCCGAGCGTGCATTGCCGGGCAGCGAGCCGAGCGCGCGATCCAGCAGCGCGTTCAGTTCCTGCCGGCTCAACTCTTCGCTGAGATCGAGCGTATGGGGATCAGCGATATCGAGAATCGGCATGCTGCCATCCACTCCGCTATCGCTCGCATCGGTCTGCTGTGGATCGGCCAGCGGGATATGGAGCAGCAGTTCACCAGCGCGCCTGCGGGCGTAGCGCCGGCAGACGTTGCGGCAGATCTCGTCGATCCAGAATTGAAAACCTTCGGGCGATTGGAGACGATCCAGATGCTTCCATGCTTCAAGCAGCGTCTCCTGTACTACATCTTCGATAGCATCGGGGGCGACGCCCCGCAGTTGCGCTAGCCGCATGAGGCGTGGGTGTGTCGCCCGCAACAAATCTTCTTTTTTATCTGTCAGGAGAGCGCGCCAGTGATCGCCGCGCGCGCCAGTAATATTATCCTGCGTCGCGTCCTGTTGATACGCTCTTAACATTACCATAGTGTCACTCACGGATCATATCTCCCCTCTAGCCGACAAAACAGGGCCTTATCTCTACTATCCTATCACAGCCGGCCCCGGCTATCTTGCGCAAATTTTTGGGATTTTAGATAACCCGATTTGTGCGCCGGCGGCGTACCCCGGGATGTAGAGGCTGCGGGCTGAGCGCCTGCGGCGCTCAGCCCGCAGCCTCTACATCCCGGCGAACCGCGCAGCGGTGAGTACTCAGGAATTCTTGCGCATGGCGTTAGATAATTCGTTGCCAAAAAATGGCGCAAGGTATGGCGACGTTGTCGCGATAAGATAGCAGAGCATGCCCAGTGAGAATATTGCTGGTGAAGCGCA
>DATGLE010000269.1:0-10802 GCA_035294325.1 Ktedonobacteraceae bacterium
GTAGACGTGAAATATCGAGGTAGAAACGCAGCATCTTCGCTCGATCCTCCGTGAGCGGGTTCCAGAGACAAATAAGACCGCAGGGATACGCTACCGGAAATACATTTTCACTTCTTGAAAAAATGGTAGCACACGGATCCAGGCAGTGTCAATGAATGGCTTCTCGCCAGACAAATAGAGAGAAGAACTGTCATCCCTCGCTGCCGCTCAGGATGACACGCTCAGCAGCAAGCACATCTGTCTATTATCCCTCTATATCGGCAATATCCAGGTGGTCCACCTCGCGATCCAGCATGGCTTTATAGCTCAACAACTGTTCCTTCGGCATGACATCGACCTCAACGCCATAGAGCTGCATACGATTGGATCTAGCAAAGTCGATAACGAGCGGCACCCACCGCTGATCGAGGCGGCTAAAGATATAGCAGGGCGTCGAGGAATCGCCAATTTCGATCCACTGCCCCTGATATTCCAGCGCCATAAAGAGCACATCCCACGACGCGCTCTTGTAGGGACTGAGTTCCCTGGTTACATAGGGACGAAGCTCCTCCAGCATCGCCGCCGCTTTGTCCAGCGGGGCATAGAGATCGATGTCGACCAGGGGGCGCGCAGCTCCATACGCCTGCGCCGCCAGGCCACCCATCACCTGATAGGGCAGATTATGGCGGTTGAGGACATCGACAATCCAGGCGAGCGCGTTGTGTACCTTCTCTGCGTCGGGCCGCTGCACGTAAAATAATCCTTCCTCTCATATCCTGATATTGTCAAATATACGAATGTGGTGGGAAGCTGTCAATGTTGCGATCAAGCCCGGGTACGCGTCACTTTTTTTACACTGCTACATCCTTCCCCGAACATCTCAGCGCCTGCGACGGAGCCGCGCGAATATCCGGGCAGGGAGAGCGAGGAGGCTGAGGATCAGGCGCTCGCTGAGAAAACTGCCGGGCGGGCCGGCCTGACAACTGGCGCGCGTATGCCATATTCCAGGGATACTCATAAGACCTGATCGGGGACAGGGCTATGTAATGCTCGCCAGAAGCGGGGGTCAAGGGGGCGGCCGCCCCCTCGCGGGGCGCGGGGTGTCCCCGCCCAAACTCTTCCTTTCGGGCGTGGCGTGGGGAGCATTCAATAGCCCTGGATCGGGGAAACAAGGTGTTGCCAAGTTCCATCATCTCGTGTATTCTGGTATAAGTCTGTTTACGAAAGCATGGGCGTAGCAGCAGTCTACTAAAAACTGCTGAGGATTGAAAAAATATGGCAGAAACAATTGGTTTCATCGGCCTGGGCATCATGGGCAGGCCGATGGCGCATAATTTGCTCAAAGCGGGCTACCCGCTGGTCGTGCTTAATCGCCACCAGGATGTGACAGACGAGCTGACGGCAAAGGGCGCTCGCGCGGCGCAGACGCCAAAGGAGGTGGCCGCGCAGTGCGACGTGCTGATTACCATGCTGCCCGATTCGCCGCAGGTCGAAGAGGTGATCACGGGACCGGACGGCGCGCTTGAAGGGCTGCGTGCAGGTCAGATTGTGATCGATATGAGCACGATATCTCCACTGGTCACGCGGAACCTGGCGGCGCACCTGGCCGAGCGCAAAGTGGCGATGCTCGACGCGCCGGTGAGCGGCGGCGATAAAGGCGCGATTGCCGGCACGTTATCGATTATGGTGGGCGGAGATGAAGAGGTATTTCAGCGCTGTATGCCCATCTTCCAGGCATTGGGCAAGACGATTGTGCACGTGGGCGCGAACGGCGCGGGCCAGGTGGTCAAAGCGTGCAATCAAATCGTGGTCGGGTTGACCTTCGAGGCGGTCAGCGAGGCGCTGGTAGTAGGGGCTAAAGCCGGCGTCGATCCGGCGAAGATCCTGCAAGTGCTTGGCGGCGGGCTGGCAGCTAACCGCGTGATGGAACTGCGCGGCGAAAGTATGCTCCAGCACAACTTTGCGCCGGGCTTCCGCATTCGCCTGCACCACAAGGATCTCGGCATCGCGCTGGCTACGGCCAGAGCCTACGGCGTGGTGGTGCCGGGAACGGCGATGGTCGATCAGATGCTGGCCGCGCTGGAAGCGAACGGGCGCGGCGACCTCGATCACTCCGCCCTGCTCACGCACCTGGAAGATCTCGCCAATTTTCACATCAAGTAGGGGCGCGGCGCCGGCTGGGAGGGGCTGAGGGGAAGGTGGGGGCCGAGCGCAAGCCCGCTGGTTGCCAAAAACGTACAGCGGTTTGTTGGTAATAGATTGGCGGGCTTGCGCTCGGCCCCCACCGCCCAACCACGCCACCCAGCCGGCGCCGCGCCCCTACACACCTCCGCGATTCTTCAGAAAATACCTGATTCTAACCCTATTATCATCAGACCATTTGATCGCCTTAACTTAAGGGCACGATCTGCCCGGCGACCACAAAACAATGTTCGTAGGCGAAAAGGCCGATCAGCGCCAGGACTGCCGCGCTGCCGAGCAGGATAAGCTGCACCCCAGGGAGCAGCAGCGCAGCTATCAACAGCGCCAGGGGGAGCAGTGAGCCAATCACAAAGAACAGGCCCCAGAAGAGGCCGCGCAACGCGCCCCGGCGCATATAGCGGGCAGCGGTAGCAACGTGGCTGTTGCTGTGCGCGCCGAAAACCTCGATCAGCACGAGAATACAGTGCAGGGCAATAGCCGCGAGCAAGACAGCAGCGAAGAGCGCCGTCAAGGCTCTGAAGGCGCCGAGTATCCAGGCCAGCAGGCCAAGCGCCGCAGAGCCTGCCAGCAGCGCCTGCACGATCAAAATGGGAAAGAGCAGCGGACTCTGCCAGAAATCACGCCCTTCGGCCTGCCCGAAGAGAAAGGCGGTATAGCCGGCGGCTGCAATACCGAAGATGGCCGCCGGAACGAGCAGCCAGCCAATCACCGAAAAAGCGCCCAGGATGGCCGCGAGGAACCAGGCCGCCTCGATCAGGCCGAAGATGCCCAGGATGTAACCGCCCCAGACCAGCCAGGAGGTCGGATTCGCCTTCGTCACCAGGAAGAGCGCGCGATCAGGCCGCTTGAGATCGGCGACGAGCAGGACCAGGGTGATGGCGATGAAGGCGCCGCCGATCACCGGCGCCGCGATACCGAGCAGGGTATTCACCACAGGCAAGCGCAAGTTCTGGACGCCAGGCAGCGCCAGGGCCAGCACGGCGGCCAGCATCGCGCCTGCGCCGAGCGACTTGGTGCCAAGATAGGTCGAGACCTTCCAGCCCCACGGCGCCCCGTTCTTTGGCACGTCATAGACAACCCGCGCCCCGGCGCTCTGCCTGCTCTCATGGTCGAGAGGCTGGTACGACTTGAGAGGGTTGAGCGTGCGGGGGCCGCGCAGCGAGCGCTCCCCGGCTAGAGCCGCGTTATCGTCCTGCTCAGCATGGTGCGGGTTGAGCATTGTGCTCCACATACTCATATGCGGCAGTTCTTCCAGCGCGGCCTCGGGATTGATGGCGGCCTCGTCGGCGCCCAGATAATAGACGTTGGGGCCAGTCCCTTGCTCGGGCTTGCGCACGCGCACAGGTTCGCGGGCGACAATGCGCGCGATCTCGCTCTCAGGATTATGCAGGTCGCCGGCAATAATGGCGCGCTCGGGACAGACGACGACGCAGGCCGGTTCCATGCCAAGCTCCGTGCGATGAGCACAATAGTTGCACTTGGCGGCGGTATGGCTGTAGGGATCGATGTAGAGCGCATCGTAAGGGCACGCCTGCATGCACGACTTGCAGCCAATGCAGCGGTTCGCATCGAAGTCAACGATGCCATCGTCGCGCTTGTAGAGGGCCTTCGTGGGGCAGATAGCAACACAGGGAGCGTCATCACAATGATTGCAGCGGTTGACGAGGAAATAACGGCGCGAGTTGGGGAATTCGCCCTTCTCGATATACTTCACCCAGGTCCGGTAGACGCCGATGGGGACATCATGTTCGGCCTTGCAGGCCACGGTGCAGGCATGGCAGCCGATACATTTCCGCTGGTCGATGACAAACGCATACTTCATGATCCGCCTCTCTCCTCGCCGGGCAGGCTGTGCCACAGTGCATTTAACAGATAGTGAAGAGACATCCTTGTCTTATGTTAAGTGTACGAGAGGGACAATGCTTTGTCCAGGTCCAACCAATCCGTTACCGTTATTTTGCTATTACGTTATAATGAGTGTAGGCAGCCATAAAGAGTTGCCTGTTACGGCGCGGCTACGCTGTAACCTCGTTTTCTCGCTTGTAGCTGTGTAGCTTGTAGCGCGTTTTCGTAGTGCGTAGTCCGTAGTAGTAATGTTAGCAATAAAAAGCCGGGGAGCCAATTATTTATCTGGCTCCCCTATTGATTCTCTGCTTCGTCAGACAGCTCATTTCCCATTAATTAACCAGGTGCAGATGTTGTTGTGCGCCTGCGGCGCACTCGGAGGGAATGAGGGTTGGGGGCTGAGCGCCGCAGGCGCTCAGCCCCCAACCCTCATTCCCTGGCGAACCGCGCGGCGGTGAGCCGTCATGTACCTGGGCGTGAGTTAACGCCGTGTACAAGTTTCTATGCGCCCGCCCTGGCGAACCGCGCGGCGGTGAGCCGTCATGTACCTAGGCGTGAGTTAACGCCGTGTGCAAGTTTCTATGCGCCTGCCCTGGCGAACCGCGCGGCGGCGCGCGTCATGTACCTGGGCGTGAGTTAACGCCGTGTACAAGTTTCTGTGCGCTTGCGGCCCATACACGGGGCAGAAGTCTGCGGGGCTGACCTGCGGCGCTCAGCCCCCAACCCTCATTCCCTGGCGAACCGCGCGGCGGTGAGCCGTCATGTACCTGGGCGTGAGTTAACGCCGTGTACAAGTTTCTGTGCGCCTGCGGCCCATACACGGGGCAGAAGTCTGCGGGAGAGCGCCGCAGGCGCTCTCCCGCAGACTTCCTCCTCCTGGCGAACCGCGCAGCGGTGAGCTGTCAGGTATCCTTGCACATGGCGTTAATTAAAATTGAGCAAAGGATAAGAGGCGTGATACGCCTGCTGGTGAGATGGCGCGACCAGGCCACCACTGCCAGGAAGAGGACCGTATTGAATCGTTGGTTTGGGGTGTACGAACAACAGCCCCAGAACCACTACAGCCAGAATAAGCGTGATCGCTGCCAGCACGATATGTGAGCGAATATTTTCGGGCATATCTCGATATCCTCCTTAAAAAAACTGTTATCGTAGAGTCAGAGGCGGGATGAGCAGGGCTGCCTGCCGGTCCGTCGCAGTCGTGTGCATACCTGTATGGGGAATAGATGGGCTGGTATACCCTCCACCCCCGGGAGCGCCAGGAGCGCCAGGTTTGGTGTAGAAGTGAGGGGCGTTTGGCCCGATGCCAAAGAGAGGCAGCACCTGCATTATCAACACCAGCACCAGCACTACGATTGTCAGTACCTGTATCATGTAAAGCGTGCGATAGTTCTTGTTATCCTGCATTGCATCTCCTTCTTCATAGATTACGCCGTGCGCAAAGCCACGATGGGATCGAGTTCGGAGGCACGCACGGCTGGATAAAGACCAAAGGCCACGCCGGTAAGCCCGGCCACACCTACCGCGAGCAGAATCGCGCCGGGATCGAGGATAAATGGCAACTGCGCGCTTGTAACAATCTGGTAGCCGATGAAAAGGCCGAAGAACACTCCGATAGCTCCGCCGAGAGCGCTCAAGACCATAGCCTCGATCAGAAACTGATTGCGAATATCGCTCTTGCGCGCCCCCATCGCCATACGCACGCCGATCTCGCGCGTGCGCTCGCTGACCGCGACCAGCATAATATTCATAATGCCAATGCCGCCCACGGTTAATGAGACGGCGGCAATGCCGATGAGCAGCGTTGCCAGCGAAGAAGCGCTCGCCTGCTGACTCGCAATGATCTGGCCGGGCGATTGAGTCCAGAAGTCATCCTTGCCATCCGTGATGCGATGACGCTGCTCCAGAAGCGACTTGATCTCCTGCTGCACCAGCGCCAGGTTGCTTGCATCGTCAACCAGGACCTCGATTTGATCCAGCTTATTCGTATTAATCAGGCGCACCTGAACCGTTCTGAACGAGGCATAGATGGAACCATCGGTCATAAAGTCGGTGGCCGCCAGCACCCCTACGACACGAAACAGAGCGCTGCCGATGCGGATGGTCCTGCCAATGGGATCGACGTGCAGGGGCTGGAAGAGGTTTTGCGCAACGTCGGTGCCTATCACCACATCCGGCGCTGCCCTCGCCTCGTCTTCCTCGCTGAACCATGCTCCCTCGGCAAGCGTCAGGCTATGGATCGTCTGGTAACTGGTAGAAACTCCATTGACCTGAAAAGTTCCGTTCTGGTTCTGGTAAATCGCCTGTTCGCTTGTACTGAGCATAGGACCTACCTGGACTACATGGGGGAGACTCGCCAGCGCCTGAGCATCACCGGGCGTCAGAGTGCTGCCTTTCCCTCCTGCCCCTGCGGTATGAAAAATGAAGGCGCCCTTGCCCTGGTTGCCCAGGTTGGGCGGCGGCCCCGGCTCGACGGTGAGAACGTTGGAGCCAAGACTGGCGAAGCGCTGGTTGATACTCTGGCTCGTGCCCTCCGTCTGCGTCACAGTTGTAATCACGGCTGCTACCCCGATAATCACGCCCAGCATGGTGAGAAACGAACGTGTGCCGTTCGCCATGAGCGCTTTGAGCGCGGCCTTGAAGTTTGCTTTCAGCAGCAGGCCACGCTGGACCTCATGCCGGGGCTTCTCGTGGACCGACGTAACGACGCGCGGCGGCGTGGCTATGCTACTCGTACCCATCAGCGTCTTTCTCTCCTTACTATACTTTTTGAGCCTTAATGGACTCATCGCGCACGAGGAGTCCATCTTTAAACTCCACTATCCTCTTTGCAACAGCGGCAATATCTATGCTGTGCGTTACGACGATCAGCGTGATGCCGTGCGCATTTAACGCTTGCAGCAGTTCCAGGATCTCGCCGCTTGTCCGGCTATCCAGGTTGCCCGTTGGCTCGTCGGCCAGCAGCAGCGAGGGTCGGTTCACCAGCGCGCGAGCAATGGCAACGCGCTGCTGCTGGCCTCCCGAAAGCTGCGCTGGCAAGTGGTGAAGCCGATCCCCAAGCCCGACGGCCTCCAGAGCCAGTCGCGCGCGTTGTCGCTGCGTGGCCTCCAGTAAGCCCCGGTACATCAGGGGCAGCATGACGTTCTCCAGCGCCGTTTCGCGCGGCAGCAGGTTAAAGTTCTGGAAGATGAAGCCCAGGCGGCGATTGCGAACGTCGGCCAGTTGATTAGCGGTCATATCGCTGATAGGGATTCCGCTCAACCGGTAGTCTCCACTGGTCGGCCGATCCATGCAGCCAATGATATTCATGAACGTCGTCTTACCACAACCGGATGGTCCTACCACCGCAACAAACTCGCCGGGATAGACATCGAGCGAGATGCCCCGCAAAGCGGGCACCTCGGTCTGACCGGGCCGGTAGATTTTGCTCAGGTTACGCACAGCTACTATGGGCAATACCGGAGACGATGATTGCGAATCGTTACTACTCACACTAATCCTCTATGGGACCAGCGGAAGCACAGTTGACAGGCTTTCTGAAGATGCACAAACCTCAAACCGGACCTGTCAACTGCCCCCGCCATATTTCCGCCTCCTGAAAAG
Organism: Ktedonobacteraceae bacterium; assembly: GCA_035294325.1. Lineage (GTDB taxonomy): Bacteria > Chloroflexota > Ktedonobacteria > Ktedonobacterales > Ktedonobacteraceae > DATGLE01. Next base: position 7,630 of record DATGLE010000269.1, read on the forward strand.
AGAGGCGCCTTCAGTATAAGGGAGCGCGGCAGTACATACATCTATCGACAGGGCAGGAGCATGAGGGAAAAAGGGCAAAGACTTTGCCCTTTCGGGCAAAAAACGCGAGCGCAGCGCGAAAATAATTGCGCGGCTTCCGCCTGCACTGATACAATGAGCGCAGGGTAACGCTTTCTGGCAATGCTATCTACGCGGGGTAATCAAATGTATATCAAGCAAGAAAGATCAACATGGCTCTCCTGCTATGGTGCAGCACGCAAATATATCTCGGACGCGTACCGGCGCTTGCAGAACGGTGTTGCGCCGGTGGGATGGGTGATGCTGGGGCTGGGGCTGATCGCGCTGCTGGTAGAAGTGCTGGCAGCCTTTCCGGGCTGGTTCGGGCCGATCCTCTTCGGGCCAAAGACCGCGATTACCATTATAGATAAACTGTCAGATATACCCGTCAAAACATCCAGCGCAAAGGTCAATTTCTTCGTCACGGTTATCAGCGACCCTCTATCCCTGATCGTTCCGGTGATAGCGACGCTCCTGCTCTACATTACCCTGACCATCCTACAGCCCGGGATCTTCCCCTGGCCGCGAAGCCGCGCTCTGTATCTGCTGGTCCTCTGTGCGGCGTTATCAACGTTGATCCTCGCTGCGCGTTTTGCCCCTTTGCCGGGCGCTGCCGGCCAGTTTTCATGGTGCATCCTTGCCTATGCACTGGTGGCACACACCCGCGTAACCGCCGGCAAAAAGACTGGCTGGCTCATCGAGGCTGTGGCGCTGGCTGCGGTGCTCATTTGCCTGACAGCAGCCAGCCCGCACCAGTACATTGTCGCCTCACATACCTCCTACTCGCTGCATACAACAAATAGCACGCCACTGCCTCCCGATCCATCTACGCGGATTTACCAGCCAGTCAAACCAACCGCCAGCGACTTTGATCAACTGCTGCTGCACATTCCGATGCTCGGTATCCAGGTCGGGAGCACGCTGCAAGTATTCCAGTTTAGCATCTGGCTGCTGGGACTGCTCTGCCTGCACATTTATACCGCTATTGGCGTTCATGAGCGCGCGGCACGGCAGCGCAGCGACAGGCTAGTACGCGAGTTGACGCTGGCCCAGGAACAGTTGCGTGCCTATGCGCTGCGCGCCGAAGAACTGGCTACGATGCGCGAAAGGGAGCGTGTCGCGCGCGAGGTTCATGATACGCTGGCTCAGGGGCTTGCCGCGATTAAAATGCACCTGGAGACGGGCGCGAAAGTCTTCTATGAGCAGCCCGATCTCGCATACAGGTGCCTGGAGCGCGCGCGTGCCCTGGCCGGTGAACATCTCGACGAGACGCGCAACACGATTCTCAACCTGCGTTCCGACGCGCTGGATGGCCGTACTCTGCCGGAAGCGCTGGCCCTGCTCGCCACCACCTGGCAGGAGGGGCATAACCAGGGCGGAGACGGCAGAGAAGTGAGCGTTTGTATCAGCGGCATTGCGAAGGATGCGCCTTTCTGGCTGACGGTGCCGCCTGCGATAGAGCTGACCTGCTATCGCATCGCACAGGAAGCATTCAGCAACGCCAGCCGGCACGGACATGCGCGGCACATCGATGTGGAACTCAGCATCGAGCGCGACGAACTCTGCCTGACCATCACCGACGATGGCAGCGGTTTTGATCCTGCCGCCATCTCTTCTTGCACGCGCGAAGGTCGATTTGGCATCCTGGGCATGCACGAGCGCCTGAAACTGCTCAACGGCAGGCTGGAGATCATCAGCGCGCCGGGGGCCGGAACGCATGTCGTTGCCATGATCCCGTTAAAAACCGCCGGCCTCGCTCCAGAGCCGGCCGAGAAGCGCGGATAAAGGGGGAAAGCAGTGATTCGCATCCTGCTCGTTGACGATCATCGCATCGTGAGAGAAGGTCTGGCGAGCATGCTGTGTACACAGAGCGACCTGTGCATTGTCGGGGAGGCCGCTACCGGTAGAGAGGCCATTATGAGCATAAAGCGCCTGCAACCGGATATCGTGCTGCTCGATCTGGAGATGCCCGACCTCGACGGCGTAAGCGTGCTCGAACAGGTGCGCGACGAGTTTCCAGCAGTGCGCGTCATCGTCCTGACTGCCTATGGCTCCGAGGAACGTATTCTTGATGCGGTGCGCGCGGGCGCGAAGGGATACCTGCTCAAAAGCGCCGGGCTGGACGAGGTGCTGCATGCTGTGCGCGTGGTGGCAGCCGGCGGCTCACAGTTGGAGCCTGCCGTAGCGGGACGCCTGCTCGACTCGATGGAGCGCCTCCTGCGCAGCAGCAGGGAGCCGGATATCCTGACCGAGCGCGAGCGCGATATCCTCACCCTCATCGCGCGCGGCCTCTCGAACAAGGCCATCGGCAAAGAGCTATACCTGGCCGAGCGCACAGTCAAATTTCACGCCACAGTTATCTTCCGCAAACTCGGCGTCGCCAACCGCGCGGAGGCGGCGGCAAAGGCTTTGCAGGATGGCCTCATTAGCCTGTAAGCGCTGATTCTAGATCCCCTGCGGCTTCTGTGGCGCTTTCACCTCGGACTTGAAGCCGGTCCTGACATGACTATCGTCGCAGAATGGCTTTGTTCGCGACTGCCCGCAGCGGCACAGACAGATCTCATCGTCAGTAATCTCAAAGGGATTCCCTTCGCTATCCAGCAGCACCAGCCCCCTGGCGCCTGTGATATAGTAAGGGCCATCCGCCTCGGCGGTAATCGTCGGTCTGGTCTCTTCAGCCATAGAACTATCAGCTCTCCTTCAAACAAAAATAATACTGGCAAGACATAACAGTGCGAGAATGGCGTCCTACGCCCTCCTCGCCTCGCTTTGCAGTATAGCAGAGCCAGCGCCGCTCTACAAGATATATCTTTGCGGGCCATTGCGCGCCTCCGCCGCGCAATGGATATTATATCTTCAGGGCTATGTAATGCTCGCCAGAAGCGGGGGTCAAGGGGGCGGCAGTCCCCTTGCGGGGCGCGGGGTGTCCCCACCCAAACTCTTCCTTTCGGGCGTGGGGTGGGGAGCATTAAATAGCCCTGGGGATGATGACCGCGCCCTTACGAAATTTTGGAGCTTCTGGTAATATATCCCTGACATCTCTTTGCTGAGTCGTTGTAGCTCTATTTAACGTAATAAGGAATGTAGCTGTGGATATTGAACCTGAAAACAGCCTC
>DATGLE010000270.1:0-15237 GCA_035294325.1 Ktedonobacteraceae bacterium
GAGGTCAAAGATAATACAATCATACTCCCTACAGGAGGCGGTAGTTGTTGGGGACCGAAGCGCTATCCGAATGTGATTGCCCATCTCACCGAGGAACCGCCTGCCCACTTTCGAGAGGTGGCCGTGACGCGGGATGCGCGGGGGAACTATTATTGCTCCTTCGTCTACAACGAATCCGAACAGCATACGCATCCTGATGGCATTGTCGCCTTTGACCTGGGGATCAAGAGCCTGGCCGTAGGCTATACCAACACAGGACGTTTTTACCATATTGGCGGTTTTAGGGGGTATCGATGGTATAATAAACAACTGGACAAAATCCGTTCCAGGCGAGATCGCTGTAAGAGGGGATCACGTCGGTATATCCACTTATCCAAGGTGTACAAGCGCGTTTCCGAGCGCAAGCGCAACAAACAACGTGACTGTCTGCACAAAGCATCCCATCTCATCGCGCACCGACTGGCTGAAAGAGCTGTGGTGATCGGCGATCTTTCCCAACGGCAGATGGTCCTTCCTAAGAAAGAGCATGAGACTCGCCGAGAGAAGCGGAAACGACAGATCCGCAACCGTATGGTATACAACGATTGGGGACTTTATGGCTTTGTGCAGATGCTCAAATATAAGTGTTTGCTTTATGGGAAAGAACTCTTTATAATTGATGAGCGCGATACGACCAGGACCTGTCACCGCTGCGGGCAGAAGCAAGTTATGCCACTATGGCAGCGGGTGTATCGCTGTAGGAACTGCGGACTGGCAATGGCGCGTGACGACAACAGCGCGATTAACATCTATCAGCGGTTCCTTGCCCGGCTGGGGCCACACACGGAAGCCGGTCTTCCGTGCGGTGTGCTGCATGAGGAGTGCAGTAATTGAGACGTTTGAATACGTTAAGAAAGGCAGTCAATGCGTGGAAACCATATTACAGAGGCTAACCGACCTTGATAATATCTACGATGCGATTCTTGTTGGCAAGGATGGCCTGATTGTCGCGGGTATATTGCATAGCGAGGATGAGGAAGTGATCGGGGCAATGTCGGCTGCCGCGTTTGGCTCCATTACCAGTTATACGACGCAGGTCCACAGCGGAGAGACGCGACACGTCATTATAGAGACGAAAAATGGCACTATCCAGATGCAGGAGGCCGGTGATCTTATCCTGGTGGTCACAACTCAGGGCACCGGCAATCTCGGGCGCGTGCGCCTGGAGATGAAAAAAGCCTGCCAGCAACTGGAGCAGTTGGTCGCAACATACTAGAATAACATCATGTGCAGGTAGTTCTGCACCTCACCGCTGCGCGGTTCGCCATGACGTGGAGTCTGCGGGCACGACACCTGCGATGCCGTGCCCGCAGACTCCACGTCAGAGGGTGCGCCACAGGCGCACTCAAACATGCACATTATTGAAAGGATGGAAGAGAGTGGAACGTACTCTTGTATTGCTTAAACCCGACGCGATCCAGCGCGATCTCGTTGGTGAAATCATTAGCCGCCTGGAGCGCAAAGGTCTCAAACTGGTTGGCTTGAAGATGATGCGCCTCCCCGGCGAACTTCTGGATACCCATTACAGCCACCTCGTCGGGCGCGACTTTTTCCCCGAGGTCAAATCCTTTATGCAGCTCACGCCCGTGATTGCCTGCTGCTGGGAGGGAACCGACTGCGTTGACACCGTGCGCTTGTTCTGCGGCGTGACGAAGGCTCGTGAGGCCGCCCCCGGCACGATTCGCGGCGAGTTTGCTATGAGCGTGCAGGCCAACCTTATCCACTGCTCCGATTCGCTGGAGACGGCCAGGACCGAGATCGAACGCTTCTTCAAACCCGAGGAACTCTTCGACTATGATGATGTGCTGGAGCACTTCGTCTATTCTTCACGGGAACGCGAGTAGGAGAGGTTTGAGAGAGGAGCCTGCGCGGTGGCCTGCCTGCCCGCTGGCTTCTCTTTTTGCTCAGTGAGGAGTACGGGCGGTCTGCCTGATCTTCGCTTCTTTTGTCGTTTGCTTCTGATCGTTAAGGCGCCAGCAGCATGTTTTGCTGCGGAAACACTTATCCTGCTCTTCAGCCGTTACTGGTGGAGTGCCTTTCAGACAAAAAACCTGATACATTGGTTCTCCTGCCGCGAAATCGTTGCACGGGAACCAGCGTTCTCGGTAAAATGGGCATGCATTCTTATGCTTGCGCCAGTTTGAATTTTCAGATGGATGAGTCTCAAGTGTGCCTGACAAACAGATATCCTTCCCGACCAGGTATTCGTGCTAATTATTGAGAACGTCACGTTGAAGGTAGTATATCATATCCTTGCCAGAAGAATAGGAGCCGGACTACAGACAAAATACGCTCCTTATGGTATAATTGAAAGCGAAAAACGCGGAGAAACCCTTGCTAGAACAGAAATTCGATACAGCCCCCTGGACGATCCGGCAAACGTTTCTGGGCATCCTCTTTACTCTGGTTCCCTGGATTGTGCTGGCGCTTGGACTCTCTACTATCAATGCGCGCGCGCCGCGAGCAAAGCCGCTGCCACCACAACTGGATCTCAGCAATGCAATAATCGTCTTCATTTTTTCCGCGCTGATTGAGGGTGCTTTTCTCATTGCTCCTTTCTACTTCGCGCGCCGCACGGCGCGCGCCGCCATACCACCCGAATCGGCGGGGCACGCGCTTGGTCTGCGGAAATTCGCTGTGTGGCGCGCGCTGCTCTGGGTTGTGCTGCTCTTTGCGGCGGTGGTCGTGATCAATGTGCTTTACCAGGATATCATTGTGAACTTCCATCTCCCCATTCAGACTAACGATCAGCTTATTCTGGAACAGGCTAAAAATGAGCCGTTAACGGTCTATGCCACGCTGCTCGCCAGTGTGCTCGTTGCGCCTTTTTGTGAAGAGATATTCTTCAGGGGCTTTGTCTTTATGGGCCTGCTGCGCGGTATGTCTCTGGTCTGGGCCGTTATCTTCAGTGCGCTGATCTTCGCGGTGGCGCATGCTGATCCAGGCTCATTTCTGGTGCTGTTCTGCATCGGGCTGGTTCTGGCATTTCTGCGCTGGCGCACGCGTTCGCTCTGGCCGGGGATCATGCTGCACCTGCTCAATAATGGTATCGGTGCGCTGTACATCGTCCTCGCTATGCATGGCATAGCCACCCCCTGACGGGGCGCTATGCCTGCTGGAACGCCCTGACAGGGCAACGTAAAAGTCCTCTTAAACATCATCGCGCGGCTATGCACAGGTATATTCAGTACGGCGGCTTTTAAAACGCCCTGGCGGCTTGTGGCATCCCCTGGCGTTCTGTCTGAATACTGAGTAACGTACCCTCGATGAGTGCGATAAGCGCGATAAGCAGCAAAATGTGCTTGATAGGATTCGTGTCGGTAAACAGAAAGAACTGGAGTGCTGAGCAGATGATAGAGGCGCCGAAGATTGCCAGTAAAGCGATGCGCTCGGCTCGCGGTCCCCGGCGCGTCGGCCAGTAGAGCGAAATGATCCCGGCCACGAGCACCCCGGCGCTCAGGAGCAGGTTAGAGAGTTGCGCGCCGATCAGTGTTTGTGTCACCGGTGGTGCGCAGGTGGCGGTGGGATTGGTCAGATGAATGACGGTGATATCCGGTAAGGTCTGCGAGATGAAAGTAATGCTGGCGACCAGGACGACGATGCCGGTCAGGAAGAGGATGCCGCGCTGGACGAAGCCGCCGGTGAAGGCGCTGGCCGCGATGGCGATGAAGGCGAGGATAAGCGAGAAGCCGGCTTCTGTGATATGCGCCGATGGGCACACGAAGTTGAGGGCGAACAGGCTGATACCGGCGGTGAGCGCCAGCGCGATACCGAAGATGGCGATAAAGCCGCCGCTCCAGATGGCCTGGGGCTTGCTGCCCGTTGGCCCCGCATAGGCGGGACGTGTTTGTGGAACGCCAGGGGGTGGAGCGGCGCTGCTAACGGCGACGGTTGGCGCCTGCGCCTGTGCGATGCTATGGGCAGGCATTGTGGATGGCGCGGGCGGAATGTATTGCGTTGAAACACGCCCGGAATCGAGGGAACTGGTGTGCTCCGCTGCTTGCTGGCTGATGCCCAGCAAGATCTGCTGCACTTCGAGTGCACTGGCCGGTCTGGCATGCTCGTCGTGGGCCAGCATGCGCTGAAGCAGTTGATCGAGTTCTTGCGGGATCTGCGGGTTATATGAGCGTGCGGGTGGAAATGAGAAGCGATCCGCAGCGTAGTAAGGATCGCGCCCCGTCAGGCAATAATGCAGAGTGGCCCCCAGCCCATAGATATCGGAGCGGGGACTGGTCTGCGCCGTGCCGTGCTGTTCTGGTGGCGCGTATCCCGGCGAACCGAGCAGAACAGTATCCTGCTGCTGGCCCTCCTTAAAAAAGCGCGCGATGCCGAAATCGATCAGGTAGACGTGGCCGTTTCCCGTAATCATGATGTTGGTGGGTTTAACGTCGCGGAAAATGATCGGCGGGTTGTGCTGGTGCAGGTAGGAGAGAACGTCGCAGATCTGGCGTGCATAGAGCAAGACCTGGCCGACGGGGAGCGGTTGCCCATGAGCTTCTTTGAGGATCTGGAAGAGCGTTTTGCCCTCGATATAATCCATGACAAGGTAAGAACGGCCATTTTCGCTGAATGCGTCGTAGATACGCGGCAGGTTCGGGTGCGAGAGCGAGCCAAGCATCATCGCTTCCTGCTGGAAACGGGCCGTCGCCTCCGGTAAATCTTCTTCGCTCAGATTTGCCTGGCTCATCTCCTTGATAGCGACGCGGCGGTGGGCAACGCGTGTATCCGTCGCGACATAAACGGCTCCCATACCTCCACGGCCCGCCTGCCCGGCGATAATATAGCGCTGCTGAAGCGTGGATTGAGGTGAAAGTCTTCCCGTCTGGTTGTTGTATGTGGACATCGTGCACCTCGTAATTGCAATCTCGATCTTGCCATCCTTGACTGGCGTGGAGTTGGGCAAGTACATGCAGCATGTGCTACAGAGAACCCTTCCAGGATCGCTACTCAAGTATAGTCGCTTAGTAAACGGCGGTCAATGTCCTATTTAACACTTTACTTTGCACGTGAATGTCTGCGTTCGCCCTGAAAGGTACGTATTACTGCCAGCAGGATGCAGAGCAACGCCACCTGCGTAAAAAAGAAATTGGCCTCTTTGTCTGCAAGATCTGGAATGGCGAGCAGGAGCAGGATAACCGGAGCGATGCCGAAGAAGAATGCCGGCGAGGGCTGTGCTCGCCAGCAAGAGGGGCGCAGCCACCAGACAAAAATACAGAGGTAGAGCGCTACGGCGGCGGTAATGGTTTCAAGGAGGTGCGGGGCGCGAATAGCGGCGGGCATGAGAAGGTAGATGAGCGCGATAGCGATGGCGCCGAGGACGAACGCGAGTCGGAAGAACCAGCCATCCCAGCGGCGAAAAGTTGTGCGGTTGATGGAGAGCGAGACGTAGCAGCCCAGCAGGGCGATATTGGTTGCCGCGTTGAGATGCGCGATGATATGGGCCTGGGGGTTCACCGCAAGTAGATTCATCAGGAAGCTGATGGCCTGGAAGATGGACCAGATGCAGCCAAAGATAGCCCCTATGCGCGCCCACAATGTGCGCGCGGCGAAAGCCACGGCCAGCCAGCCACCGAAAGCAAGCGTGGTATAGGCCAGCAGCACCCACGACCCGGCGTAGTAGCCGTTGAGCCAGCCCTGTGTCAGTATGCTGCCCAGGCTCAGCCCGGTCACGCTTACCAGGAAGAAGGTCACGATGAAACGCGGCGTCCAGATGATCGGTGCCGCCGCTGAGGTAGAAATGTGCCTGTCCGTCGATGCTGCCGGGGCCTGAAAATTCTTCTCGGCTACGGCTGCCTGCACTGCCGCGCGCGGATGCTCCTCGCGATCATGCTCGGGCCGGGTAACGCTCTCTGCCATGTGAAGCATTTCCTCACGTACTTCGTCGTTGTGCTGCCTTCTCTAACGAACAACCTTGTGTATCGGGCACAATCCTCTCACTTTCTGGCATGATTCTCCCCTGCCTGCTAAATGCTCTTGCCGATGAGTTGCGCCGCTTGCTTACGCAATGCCTGGAGGCCGTTGCTAAAATGTACCGGATAAGGCTGCTCAACGGTAAGGGCGCGATACTGCGCGGGGAGCTGCGCCAGATTCTGCTGCGCCAGCTCGCGGATCTCGGACAACGGCGGCAGGCTGCCGGGGACGATCTCGCCGTTGCGCATCACGGGCCGCAGGAGCCGCTGGTAATTATCGGGGCGCGGCTCGTGGGCCAGTTGAACGATATCTTCTTCCCACCGGGGATGGCGGTAGATCTCTTTCTTGCCGGGCCAGGTGCTCTTGGCTTCCGCCATCTTCATCTTAGGATACTCTGTCCCTGATTCGTCGACGTACCATACCTCTTTATAAACCATATTGAGCGTGCCGCCGGAGACGTGGCGTTCAGTCGAGCCGGCGCCGCTGCCCAGCGAGGTGCCTACGCCAAACGAGTCGATGGCCGCGCCCGCCTCCAGCAGTTCGGCGATCTTCCACTCATCGAGGTCGCCGCTGGCGAGAATGCGCACATTGTTCAGCCCTGCCTTGTCGAGTTGTTCGCGCACGTAGATACTATCTTCAACGAGATCCCCGCTATCCAGGCGCACCGCCGCCAGCGTGTGCCCCAGCGTTTCCTGGGAGCGCAGTGCAACCTCAATCGCCGTGTGGATGGCCTGGCGCGTGTCGTAGGTATCGAGCAGCAGCGTATAGCGGTTGTACGCCTCCGCAATCGCTTCAAACGCCTCTTCCTCGCTGGGGAAGACTTCGATGAGGGCATGGGGGACGGTGCCGGTTGCGGGCAGGCGGAACTCGTAGGCGGCGTTGAGCAGCGATGTGCTGGCGCAGCCGCCGATATAAGAGGCGCGAGCCACCGTCATTGGCTCCTGTGCGCGCCGGAAAGCGAACTCGGCGACACGGCGTGGATGCCCGCGTTCGGCGGCATAAACGATGCGCGAAGCCTTCGTCGCGATCAATGTCGAGAGTCCGAGAGCCTGAAGCAGACCGGCCTCCAGCAGCAGCGCTTCACGGAATGGAGCCGTCACGCGCATCAGCGGCTCGTTGGGAAATGCTATCGAGCCTTCTGGCAGGGCCAGGATCTCACCGGTAAAACGCAGCCCTGCCAGTTCGTCAAGAAAAGCCGCATCGTAATCGCGGATAGTAGCCAGGAATTTTAGCTCTTTATCGGTATAGCGAAATGACTGAGCAAACTCCAGGGCGGATTCCAGTCCTGCTACGAGCAGGTACGCGCCACCAAAGGGAGCGCTGCGCGTATACAGGTCAAAGGTGGTAAGGCCATTGCGACCACTACGCCATGAGATGTATGCCGAGTCGGGGTGGTACATGTCAGTCATCAATCCTGGATGAAAACTAGGTGCACGACGGTGCATCACTAAGCCCTCTCTTCGTTCTTGCGTGGATCGAATCGATGCCCATGATGAAATCTTTCCTCATTCTGCTGATCGATGGGCACTTATGAATCCTTCCATTATATAACATTGGCTATGTGGCTGATTTCTGACACCGGCACTTGCTCGCGCCTTTGCACAGCGGAGCCGTGCGACCCGCCGGCCCGAGCGAGCGGGGATGGTGAGAAGCTGGCGCATTGTTACGAAGCCGGACCATTGACAAACCTGGAGAGACGGCCTATAGTTGATAGTAAACGTTTTCTTTCTGACTGTGAACCGATCTAGAAGGAGTGAGGGATGCGTTTCAGTATTATCACCGACGAGATAGCGCAGGATCTTGAGCGTGCACTGCGTGTATGTCGCGAACTGGGCGTAAGCACCGTTGAATTGCGCTCCATCGACGGGCAGAACATCGTGTTTCACGACGAGAGCAGCCTGCAACGGATACGCGCCCTGCTAATCGAGGGGGGCTTTCGCGTTGGAGTTATCGCGTCGCCGTTCCTCAAAAGCCATTTCTGGGGAAAATATCCTTATGCGCGAGCGGAGCAACCGGTGAGCGATTTTGACACCCAGGAGCGGCAATGGGAGATACTGGAGCGCTCTTTTGCTCTTGCCCGGTTCTTTGATACGCGACTGGTGCGCACCTTTTCCTTCTGGCGCCTGGCCCATCCTGATCTGGTGCGCGACGAGCTGCTGGCGATACTCTCCGAGGCGGTAGAGCGTACCGAAAAGGCCGGTCTGAAACTCGTGCTTGAGAACGAGCATGCATGCATTCTGGCTACAGGCGCCGAGGTTGACTGGTTTCTCCAGCGCATCCCGTCGCAGGCATTTGGCGTCATCTGGGATCCCGGCAACGAGGCGTTTGCTGGCTCGCGGCCATTTCCTGACGGATATCGTCATGTGCGGGGGCGCGTGGCCCATGTGCATCTCAAGGATGTCGATGGGGGGCAGCGTCGCTTTGTGAAGATGGGAACGGGTATCATTGATTATGCCGGGCAGTTGCGCGCGCTGGCCGAGGATGGCTACGATGGCCTGCTCTCGCTGGAGACACACTATAAGCATCCAGAAGGAGGAGCGGAGCAGGCTACCAGGGAGTCGTTCGCCGCTTTGCGCATGCTGGCCGGGCGCGCGGGCGTTGATATCGCTTAGATCATGGAGTTGCATCAATGGAATCGTCTCGGAGCTTACGTTTGCGCTACGCTGTTATCGGCGTGGCTGCTGGTATATTTAACTCGCATCGTCGCGGGCTGGCATCGCCCATCGTCGAAATCGTCGCCGTCTCTGATATCGATGCAGAGCGCGGTCAGCGGCGGGCCGACGAGATCGGCTGCCCTTTTTATACCGATTATCGTCAATTGCTGGCCGGGGTACGGCCCGATGTCGCGGTAATCCTGACGCCCCATCCACTGCACGCAAGAATAGCCATCGACTGCCTGCGCGCGGGATGTCATGTCCTGGTGGAGAAGCCCATCGCCATCCAGGTCGCGGAGGCCGATGCGATGATCGCGGTCGCCAGAGAATGCGGGCGCCTGCTGGGCGTGGTGTTCCAGCACCGTTTTCGCCCGGATGTACGCATGGCGCACCGGCTGCTGCAAGCAGGCCGGCTCGGCGCGATTGAGCGTGTCGAGCTGACAGCCGTCTGGACGCGGCCCGCCAGCTACTTTCACCAGGCTCCGTGGCGCGCAACGTGGGCGGGCGAGGGTGGAGGCATCGCCATGAATCAGGCGATGCATAATATGGATATACTCTGCTATCTGGTGGGGATGCCGCAGCGGGTCTATGGCTGGACACGCCGTCTGCTGCACCAGATCGAGGTCGAGGATACCATCCAGGCGATGCTAGAATGGCCCGGCGGGGCCCTGGGGACGCTCCATATCAGTACGGCGGAGGCCGACGTGCCCGAACGGCTGAAAATTGTGGGCACCAGGGGCAGGCTTGAACTGTGCGGGGGGCAGCTCACTTTTCGGGAACTCGACCAGGATATCAGGGAGTATGCGGCCACGAATCCTGAGCCTTACGGCAAACTGCCATCGCATGAAGTCGCGTTGGAAGAAGTCGCGCTGGAACTGGAAAATGGCGCCGCCGATCATAGCGCGGTCTACAGTAATTTCCACGATGCTATTTTGCATGGTAGCCCGCTCATGGTCGATGGCGAGCAGGGCCGTATGTCACTGGAGCTGGCGAACGCCATCATTTATTCTCACTTCACGCACAGCGAGGTCGAACTGCCGCTGGATCGGCAGAGCTACGCAGCCTTGCTTGAGAGGCTGCAACGGTCCTCCTCATTCCGGGGATGAGGCCGGCAGGAGCACAGCTATCGAAAAGGCGATGCCAGGACTTCTCTCCTTCACTACCGCAACTCTTGACAGCGAAATTGCAAAATGCTATAGTCAACATAGCAGATAGTTATCAGGGATGGTAGGAAAAACAGGCTCAAGCAGGTATCGTGTTTCGATCAAATGTGTGCTATGATATGCATGTCAGAGAAAATGTTTCTGCTGCTTCTACAATAATATACACATGTATATTTATAGAATAAGGCGCGTCGTTACGAATTGTCTGGAGGAGAAAGGCCATGTTTTCGCGCCATACACATCGCCGGTCAGACGTGCCGCGCCTGGCGATGCCGGCAATCATCCTCGGTATTGTCATTCTGGCAGCGCTTTCACTGGTTGCCGGTCCGGTTGAAGCGGCATCAGCGCATGTAGATGTAATGGTATTGAATAGCGATATTGGTCCAGGTTCTCTGCACTTTCTCAGCGAGGCGATTAATACCGCCGAGCATGATGGAGCGCGAGCGCTGGTCATGGAGATCGACACTCCTGGCGGCGATATCGACTCGATGAAGTCGATGACGCAGGCGGAGTTGAACAGTACCGTACCCATTATCGCCTATGTTTCGCCGGCCGGCGGGCGGGCAGCTTCGGCTGGCGCTTTTGTTACACTGGCTGCGCCGGTTGCCGCGATGGCGCCGACAACGCGTATCGGCGCGTCCAGCCCGATCAGTGGCAGCGGAGCCGATCTGGGCAATACGCTCAAAGAGAAGATCGAAAACGATCTCGTCGCCTCCATCACCAGCATACAGAGCCGTTATGGTCGCAATGTGCCGCTGGCGGTAAAGATGGTCACACAGGCCAGTTCATACGATGATACGCAGGCTGTAGACAACAAGATCGTCGATCTGGAGGCGCCCTCTTTAAATGCCCTGCTCGATGCAGTGAACGGGCGGACGGTGCAGCTTTCCGGTCATACCGTGACGTTGCAGACCGCCGGAGTTGGCGTGCAGACGCTCAGTCCCAGCACCATCGATGCGCTCTACTCGTTTCTGATCGATCCAAATGTGGCCTTCCTGCTCTTTGTTGTTGCCATGATCGGCATTTACCTGGAGATCGCACATCCCGGCGTCATTGTGCCCGGCGTCGTGGGGGGCATCGCCCTCCTGCTCTTCCTCTTCGCTGCCGGATCGCTCTCGCCTGACTGGGTGGGCCTGGCGCTGATGGGCTTTTCGCTGGCGCTGCTGGTGCTGGATATACGGTTGCCCTCGCATGGTGTCCTGACGATTGGCGCCGTCATCTCGCTTATTCTGGGTGCCCTGCTCTTTTTCAACAGCGGCAGCGGCGGAGCATATGGTGAGCCGCGTGTCAACCCGCTGGTTGTCTACGCGATGGGCGCAGTAGTTGGCCTCATAGGACTTTCACTGGTATCATTCATTGTGCGAGCGCAGCGGCAGCCGGTCACAACGGGAGTCGAATCCATGATCGGAGCCAGAGTCACTGCCCTGACCGATCTTGAGCCGGAAGGACGGGTAAGCTATGGCGGCGAGAACTGGGCGGCAGTGCTCGATCCGCCTGCACTCTCCGTCGATGCCGGAACCATATTGCAGATCGTCTCAGTTGAAGGGCTGCGCCTCCATGTGCGGCCCGCGCATACCCAGAAGGTTGTGGATACACAATCCGCGACTACTCATGAATAGATGTGAAATATAAAGGAGGCTCTCGATGGGTGCAGTCATATTGGCCCTGATCGGGGTTATCATTCTTATTCTAGTGATTATGGCGCTGTCCGGCATTCGTGTTGTACAGCAGTACGAGCGCGGTGTCATCTTTGTCCTGGGCCGTCTCTGGGGCGCGAAGGGACCCGGTTTATTCTGGGTACCGCCCGTGGTTTCGCGCATGATTAAGGTTGATCTGCGTATCGTCACCCTCACCGTGCCGCCGCAGGAGATCATTACCCGCGACAATGTGACGGTTAAAGTTACCGCCGTGATCTACTTTTACGTTGTAGATCCCGTCTCCGCGGTAGTCAACGTGATGAATTTCATCCAGGCGACGACGCAGATTGGACAGACCACGTTACGCAACGTGCTGGGCCAGTCCGACCTGGACGAACTGCTTTCACAGCGCAACAAGATCAACCGCGAATTGCAGGCCATCATCGACGAGCACACGGAGCGCTGGGGCGTGAAAGTGACGGCAGTCGAAATCAAGGATGTCGAGCTGCCGGCCACGATGCAGCGCGCGATGGCGAAGCAGGCGGAGGCGGAACGCGAGAAGCGGGCAAAGATCATCCATGCCGAAGGTGAGTTGCAGGCTTCGTCGCAGCTCGCTCAGGCGGCCGGTGTCATCGCCGAGCAGCCTGGCGCACTTCAGTTGCGCTACCTGCAAACGCTGACGGAGATCGCCGTCGAAAAGAACTCGACCATCATCTTCCCACTGCCGATTGATCTGATCGAGCCGTTGATGAAAATCATGGATCATCAGAATGGAGCGAAGGCGCGAGAACGCTTCGATGGGCCTCGCGTGACGACACCGTACTCGCCGACGCCGATGCAATAAGGGCGATGGCAAGCAAGAAGATGCAGCAAGAGAGGATGGGGCATGCTCCATCCTTTCTTGCTGCATCTTCTTGCTTGCCGGGCGATATTCTTTTCGTTAGAGTGGTGACGTGTGGTTCTCGCCCTGCTTGCCGCGCAGATATTCCGCACAGGTGCGGTACGTTTCCTCCGAGATGAGTCCTTTGGACATGTAGTGATTGAGCATGACATCGAGCTTCAAGATACTCATCAGGTTGTATCCGTGGCGGCGTAAGCGTTCCTGCGCTCCATGCTCGCGGTCAACGAGTACGAGAACATCCTTTGCCTGCAAACCATTCTCTTCCAACAACGCGGCTGTTTCCAGAACGCTGCTGCCTCTGGTGATAAGATCGTCGATGATGAGGACGCTATCGCCTCTGGTAAAGCGGCCCTCGATGCCGCGCTTGCCTGTACCTTCCGGGCGGATACGTGCATAGATCAGAGGAGTGTTGGTCTCTACCGCATAGGCTGTAGCCAGCAGCAAACCTCCTACCGGCACACCTGCTACCAGGGTAAAAGGATGGACTCGCGGACGACGTAATGATTGGGCTAAACTGACTTCCTGTTGCATCAGCTTGCTGGCAACGCGTAAAGCGGTTGGATTACTGATTAAGACCTTGGGGTTCACAAAAACCGGTGAGCTAACGGCTGATTCGCTCACCGTGAAGTCGCCAAATTGCACGCCCCCCAGATCAAACAGTATTTGCGCCAACCAGAGATTATCCAGAGACTGCTCTTTTGCCACCTCAACGTCCTTTCTCGCAAAGTGAGGATTTGTGCTATTAAGTATAGCATAGACAGGCTCAAGAAATACAGCGTCTCTAAAAATTCACAGGGCTGTTTAAAAGTCGCGGCATGAGATTTCATCGGGCGCTGCATTTTTCCCCAAACACCTCGGCGTCGCAGGTGGGGACGAGTGCAAAAAAGTGACGCGTCACCTGGCCGGGGCACATTGCCAGATTGCGCGGTCTGTGTTACGCTACCAGACGTATCAATCTGGTTTTTTTTCTTGAATTCGAGTGAAGAAAGATGTCAATCGTAAATGTCGTGCAACTGGGGAAATCGTTCGGCGCTGAACGCGTCTTTGCTAATGTGAGTTTTCAGATTGAGGAGCATGATCGTATCGGTCTGGTCGGCCCGAATGGCGCCGGGAAATCAACCCTGCTGAATATCCTGGCGGGGCGTGAAGAGCCGGATGAGGGATCGGTAGCCATCGCCCGTACCACGCGCGTCGGCTACCTGACGCAGCACATCGATTTTCAGCCACAGAATACGCTGCGCGAAGAGATGCTTACGGTCTTCGCGCAGTTGCGCGCCTGGGAGCAGGAACTGGCGCATCTGGCGCAGGCGATGGGAACCCCCGAAGCTCTGAGCAATGCCGCGCTGCATGAGCAACTGCTGGCGCGCTACGACGACCTCCAGGCCCGCTACGAGCATGCTGGCGGCTATACCTATGAGAACCGTGTGGCCCAGGTGCTGGATGGTCTGGGATTTACGCGTGAAGAACAGGATGCGCCTGTGATGCATCTCAGCGGAGGGCAGCAGACGCGCGCCGCGCTGGGCAAGCTGCTGCTCCAGGAGCCTGACCTGCTGCTGCTGGATGAGCCAACCAATCATCTCGACCTTGCCGCACTTGAGTGGCTGGAGGGGTATCTGCTTTCCTGGAAGGGAGCAATGATGATCGTGGCGCATGATCGCTACTTCCTCGACAGGGTGGTCGCGCGCACTATAGAACTGGCCTTTGGCCGCATCGAAGAGTATCCTGGAAATTATACGAAATATCTGCATCTGCGCGAGGAGCGTATGGAGCGGCGGCTGCGCGAATACGAGACGCAGCAGGCCCATATCGCTCATACGGAGGAGTTTATTCGCCGCTATAAAGCCGGGCAGCGCAGCCGAGAAGCGCGCGGCAGGCAGAAGCTGCTGGATCGCCTGGAACGCGTCGAGCGCCCGCAGGATTTTCCCGAGATGCATTTTGCATTAAGGCCGGCGACTGATAGCGGCCTTGTTGTCATTGAGACGCGTAAACTGGTGGCCGGTTATAGCGCAGCGGCAAGGGGCGCGCGCGGGCAGAAGGAGCCTTCGGTGGCGCTGGTGCGGGCTGGTGATCTGCAACTGCTGCGCGGGGATCGCGTCGGCCTGATCGGACCAAACGGTGCCGGCAAAACGACGCTGTTGAGAACGCTGATCGGTGAACTGCCTCCTGTCGGCGGGCAGGTTCTGCCGGGGCACAACGTGCGCATTGGCTACTATGCGCAGGCGCTCGACGGTCTCGCTCTTGATCGCACCATTCTCGACGAAATTCGCCAGGTGAGCACGTTGAGCGAGGAGGGAGCGCGTAGTTTTCTGGGCCGCTTTCTTTTTTCTGGGGAGGATGTGTTCAAGCCTATCGGCGCATTGAGCGGCGGGGAGCGCAGTCGCGTGGCGCTGGCGAAGTTAGCGCTGCAAGGGCCTAATCTGCTGGTGCTGGATGAGCCAACGAACCATCTCGACCTGCAATCGCGCCAGTTTCTTGAGGAGGTGCTGAGCGAGTTCGAGGGGACGCTGCTCTTCGTTTCTCATGATCGCTACTTTATCGATAGCCTGGCGACGAAGGTCTGGGTGATCGAAGATGGCACGCTTGTGCCTTACCTGGGCAACTACACCGAGTATCGCGCCCACAGGCAGCGTGTAGCCGCGAGCGTTCCCGTCAATAGTCATAAAGGGCCGACTGAAATGAAGCCTGCCTCTGCCTCCATGAAATCAGGTAACAGGCGGGGGGATAGGGGCAGAGAGCGCACGGTAGAAGATGTGGAGCGCGATATCGAGAAGGCGGAGGCGAATTTGAAGTCCATAGAGGAAGCCTTATCGCAGGCCGCGCTGCATGCCGATGCGGACCAGCTCACACAACTATCGGCGGATTACGAGCAGAGCAGGCGCCGCGTAGATGCATTGCTGGAAGAGTGGGAGCGGCTCGCGGACGTTGCAAGCTGA
>DATGLE010000271.1:0-18388 GCA_035294325.1 Ktedonobacteraceae bacterium
GCCGACGGCATCGAGCGCGCGCGTCACGAGGGTAAATATCTGCTGCAAGGCGGGGCTGCTGGTGATCGGCAACTCACACTCCGTCCATGCAACCATGCCGAGCGGGGCGGTGATGCGGTAGAGGGTCTTCGCCAGCTTCATATTGTTATCCAGCATGATTAAAAAATAAGCAGCGATCCCCATGTGCGCGCCCGGAGACCTGGAAGATAGGCGCGCATCGCTGCGCCGGGGCGGCCACATCGTGCGCCTGGCAAGTGAGCAAAAGGAAGCGTCACGATGGGGCTGCCGGGACGCGGGGGTGACGGGCTTCGCCTCCGCCCCGGCACTACGAATACTTCGCAGCGCCAGGAGTAAGTGTAGATGATTCTTGTATGACAAGCCATAACGGGAGAGATCAGATAGATGAGGCTATCAGCGCTTGCTTGCGAAACAGGAGAAATCACAATCAGACAACAGAAAGCGAAGAGAACCAGAGGAGATAAAGAAAAAGCACGGCTCCAGGAGCCGTGCTTTGAAAAAATGGATGATGCGATTTAAACCGAATATTCCTTCTGTGGGTAGCCGCGTGATGATGAATAGTAACAACCGAAACTGGCAAAGCCGGGATGATGTAGGGGCGCGGCGCCGCCGTGAATGGCAACGTACCGTGACCGGCCGGCGGCGCAAGCCCGCCGTGCCCCTGTAACCACGCACGGCGAAGAGAAGACCGGGCGGGCTTGCGCTTCGGCCCCCACACCTCAACTCCACCACCCGGCCGGCGCCGCGCCCCTACATCATCCTATCATTCCTTTCGCTTGCCGATCTTGATTGCCAGTATCCACCCTTGCGTGCCTGCACATCTGGAATATGCTCGCCTCTGGCTGTTAATCTTCATTATGGCGCTATTCAGTAACACGGGCTGGTGGTATGATAGAGGGAGCGTGTGCTGTAATTGTCGCAGACCATCATGGATAACGCAAGGAGCCGAAAATGGATATCGCACACACCTCCGCGCAGCAAGAGCAGACTGAACCTGGTATGCGGGCCGAGATCGAGCGTGCATTGACCTCGCGGCGCTTTGAGTTAGAAGATCCCGCCGAGGCCATAGAGTTTTGCTATCGTCAGGGCTGGACCGATGGCCTGCCCGTCGTACCGCCAACGCCGGGCTGCGTCAGCGAATTTCTGGAGTATGCCGGAAAGCAGCCCGACGAGATCCTGGGCACGATCCCGGCGCGCAACCGGGTGATTACGGCGGAGAAGGTCGCCATCAACGCCGTCATGGCCGGCTGCCTGCCCAACTATATGCCGGTCATCGTCGCCGCCGTCGAGGCAATGTGCCAGGAGCAATTCAACCTGCACGGCATCTCCGCCACCACCGGCGGGACGGCTCCGCTGCTGATCGTCAACGGGCCGGCGGTGCGGCAGCTCAACATCAATAGCGGCGTCAATGTCTTCGGGCCGGGGGTGCGCGCGAACGCCACGATTGGGCGGGCGATCCGCCTGATCCTGATGAACGTCGGCGGCGCCATCCCCGGCATACTCGACAAAGCCTGCCTGGGCCATCCCGGCAAGTACAGCTATTGCATCGCCGAGGACGAAGAGGGGAGTCCCTGGGAGCCGCTGAGCGTCGAGCGCGGCATGCCGCAGGATGTGAGCGCGGTAACGGTCTTCGCCGGCGAGGCGCCGCATCACGTCACCAACCAGGCCGCCGGCAGCGGCGAGCGCATCATCGGCTCCATCGTCAACACCATGCTGGGTACGATGTATCGCGGCGGCAACTGGGTGCTCGTACTCTGCCCGGAGCACGTCACTGTTTTCAAAAAGGAGGGCTGGACGAAGCAGCAGATCCGCCAGGCTGTCTATGAACGGGCGCAGCGCCCGCTGGCCGAGTTCAAGCGCTTGAACGGTCTGCCCGACAGCGCCATCACTGACGGGGATAGCGAGCGCAGCTATCGCTACATGGAGAATCCCGATGATCTGCTGATCGTGCCAGCGGGTGGCAGGGCTGGCGGCTTCTCGGCAATCATTCCGCCGTGGGCGGCGGGCGCCGATTCGCGCCCGGTCACGCGCGCCATCGGCGTGTGCATCGACTGCAATTAGCGAGACGAATAACGCTGCAAGGCTCCCGGCCACCTGCGGCGGCCGGGAGCCTTGCAGCGTTATTCGTCATCCTCATCGCCGGGCTGCTGGAGGGGTTTCGCGATCTCCGGTGACTTGCCGGCGGGCGGGTGTATCCAGGCTTTGATTCTGAGGTAGAGCGCCATAATGCCCGCGAACCAGAGGCCGCCGTACATATATCCGGCCAGCACGTCGCTCGGCCAGTGCGCGCCCAGGTAGACACGCGAAGGCCCGATACAGGCAATCAATATAGTGCAGATGGCAATCAGGATATTGCGCAATTTGCCGGAGCGCCAGTTCGTAGCCAGCAGGTAGATCATCAGGCCGTAGAAGTTCGTATAGTGCATCACATGGCCGCTGGGGAAGCTCGGCTCATTGATGGTGCGCACCACCGTTACCAGCTCTTTCGTCGGACGCGGTCGCTTGATGACGCGTTTCACCAGAGCGTTGAGCAGCGTGGAAGAGGAGGCGGACGCGAGAATAAAAATAGCCTCCAGGCGGAAACGCAGCAGCCAGAATATGCCGCCCGTCGCGAGCGTGACGGGGACGGCAAACTTTGGGAAACCGATCTCAGAGATGCCGAAAAAGAAACGGCGCACCCAGCGATTATGATATTTTTGCAGGCGCCCGGCGATCAACATATCGCCGGGGAAAAACTGTGTGCGCTGGGCGAAGAATGAGAGCAGCACCACGCCCGAAAGCAGCCAGAGGTAGAAGGCCATGAACATCGTTCCGCGCGAAACTGCCCTGCGCCCGGATACAGATGTCTGAGCAGCAACGCGCTGGGCCTCAGTCATTACGGGCGTGAGATCCGGCAGATTCACCTGGGGAGGAGGCAGCGGAGCGCTTGCCGGATTGCGTGCTGCCGGGTTTGTCTCTTTTCGACTGTCGCGTGACATAGTGCCTTCCCTCTGAAATATTTTCCAGTACATGATACAACACCCCCGACGCGCCGGGTAGTGCCGGACCGCGCCGGGGAGACAGATGGGCCGCGACACTCACACGCGATCCGCGGCCCAGCGTACTGCTTCGCTCAGCGTGGGATAAGGAATGATGGTATCGGCCAGATTTTTGGCCGGAAGATTTGCCTGCATAGCCACAACAACCGGAGCAATCAGGTCATCGGCGCGCGGCCCGAGGATATGGCCGCCGAGGATTTTTCCCTGCGTATCCACCAGCAGCTTGACCAGGCCGGCTGTGTTCCCGTTGGCGACGGCGCGCTCGCTCTCACTGAACGGCATGCGGCCAGCTTTGTAAGCCGTGCCTTCCCTGCGCAACTGCTCTTCCGTCTTGCCCACATGCGCCAGGGATGGGAAGGTGAACGTTACCCAGGGAATGACGCGATCATCGAATGGCCGGGGCTGCTCTGACAAGGCGTTTTGCGCCGCAAGTTTGCCCTGCGCGTAGGCCACGTGCGTGAACTGGAGGCCGCCGGTCACATCTCCCGCCGCCCAGATATGCGGCGTGCTGGTCCGCAGCGTCTCATCAACCTTGATGCCACGCTCCGTCGTTTCCACCCCTGCCGCTTCAAGGTTGAGCTTTGCGAACTGCGGGCGGCGGCCAATGGCGAGCAATATTTCGTCAACCGTCAACCGCTCCTCTTCTTTCTGGCCGCAGCGCACCGTCAGGCGCTTCCCCTCCGCCGTGCGCTCCACGCGGCGCAGCTCCGCATCCGTCTCCAGGCGCATACCCTCTCTGGTAAGCAGATCGCAGAGCATATCGGCCAGTTCGCGATCTTCCTTGTCGAGAAGCTGCGGGCTGCGTTCCAGCACAGTAATCTCCACGCCGAAGCGATGGAACATCTGGGCGAACTCCATCCCTATCGCACCTCCGCCAACGACGGCCAGGCGGCGCGGCAGCGCTGGCAGCGCCACAGCCTGTACGTTGGTGATAAAGCCGGTCTGCTCCAGCCCTTCGATTGGCGGAACGAGCGTCTTGCTGCCACTGGCGATGATGATGCGGTCAGCGTAGATAGTGCGCCCGCCGACTGCAACCTCGTGCGGCGAGGTGAAGCTGGCTTCGCCCTGAAAGACCTGGATACCCTTCTTTCGCAGCGATGCGCTGGCCTCGTCGGATGTGCCGCCGCGAATCTGGTCGATGACTTTATGAACGTAGGACTGGACCGCTTCCCACTGCACCGACGCCTCGGGGATGTGTAGTCCGTAGCCGGTGACGTGATGCGCCTGGTAGAGCATATTCGCGATGTGCAGCAGCGTTTTCGTGGGATCGCAGCCGTAGTTGAGGCAGGTGCCGCCAATTTTGTCGCGTTCGACCAGCGCCACGCGTGCGCCCTGCTGTAAAGCCGTGTCGGCGGCTGCGCTGCCCGCCGCGCCCGCACCGATAACGAGCAAATCATAATGACCGTTTGGAGTCGTCGCCATATCTTTTCCTCTCATAGTATCTGGGGAACTCTCCATAAGAGTTACCTTACAGCCCAAAGCATGTCATCCAGAGCGCCAAAAGTTGCCATTCAGAGCGCCAGAGAATGTCATCCTGAGCACAAGCGAAGGATCCCGCACGAGCGCAGCGATGTGCGAGTGCGGCCCGGTTCTTGCCAGTGAGCCAGACGGACTAACGCCAGATCCTTCCCCATCGTGCCTCAGGGCTACGGCTCACGCGCTCAGGATGACATGTTGCGGCGCCCCGCTCAGGGCTGCCGTCCCTGAGAACCCCGCTGGTCTCCTCTCCATGTTACACGCGCCCCAGACACAAAAAGGGGACCTTCATCCTTGCCCTCTCCCGCGGAAATTCGCGCAGCTTCGCCACTCCCGTACAGATGCATGTACACCTCAGTAGTATTGAGAAGGGATGGAGCGGACGGGTGGCACAGCCACCCGTCCGCTCCATCCCTTCTCAATACTGGGAGCGCCGCAGGCGCGATGTGTGAGAGATAACTATGAACTGCCGCCCCGGCATGTACATTTTTACCAATCTGTCGAAACAAGGGAGTTTTAGGGTTGACAAACATTTGCCATGTGGTGTATCCTCGAAAACAGCATAAACGACGTACAGAGCGCTCCGGCAAGGTTGCTGTTGTAGCCTCGTATCGTAAAATGGCTGAAAAATAGTTTTTGCGCGGACATCTTTTCATGGCGAAATGTAGAGATGGGGCTTGTCCCCATCTGCTATGTCCTCGTCTGAGATCAAACGGAACGGAGTAGAGAAGCAATGATGGCAACGTCATTTACAGCACAGCCAGCAATGGTTGCTGGCCGGGACCGTGCTGGACGTATGCCCTTCTCTATGCCCGCAATGAGCATGTGCATGTCCGCTGCTGCAAGCACCATCATCATCGAAACCGGCGTGTTAGCGCCGGTTTCTTCATTTGTGCTTGTTTTGCTTCTAGTAGTTCTCCTTGTAAGCCTTGTGGTACTTATTAGCCTCATCCTTACCGGCCTTACCGGACTCGTTGGGCTGGAGAGTCTGGTAGGGCTGATAACGAAGCTAGCCACGAAAACAGTGCAGGGAGATTAACGGGAGCAACGGCGCAACCCAATCCAAAGCAGGTATCCTTTTGAGGGCCTCCCAGGTTCTGGGAGGCCCTCTTTATTATGAATGTTGATTTATTCAGGAGGAATTATGGCAATCGCTGCAAAGATGATTCAACAGGCTGGCGCGACATATCAGGTGGAGCAACAGGATGAGATGCGCGAACTTCCGGGCAGCCACATTCTTTGTGAGGCACTGATACGCGAGGGCGTAGAGGTGCTCTATGGTTATCCTGGTGGCGCGATCATGCCCTTTTATGATGCGCTCACGTCCTATCCCACGCTGCATCATGTGCTGGTACGCCATGAGCAGGCAGCGGCGCATGCCGCCGATGGTTATGCACGTGCGACGGGCAAGGTTGGTGTCTGTGTAGCGACCAGCGGCCCCGGCGCGACGAACCTTGTGACCGGGCTGGCGACGGCCTTCATGGACTCGACGCCCGTTGTTGCCATCACGGGACAGGTAGCGCGGCCATTTATCGGGCGCGATGCCTTCCAGGAGACCGATGTCATCGGCGTGACGCAGCCCATTACCAAGCATAATTTTCTGGTGCGCAGCGCCGACGAGATCGCCGATATTGTGCATGCCGCCTTTCGCATCGCCCTGAGCGGGCGCCCCGGCCCGGTACTGATCGATGTGCCGAAAGATGTGCAGTTCGCGAAGGCGCGCTATTATCCCTCGGCCTCGATGACCTCGGCGCAATATCTTCAGGCCAGCGCCGCCAGCGCGCCACGCATCGCCGAGCCGCTGCTGGAGCGGGCCGCCGAACTGATCGCCGAGGCGAAGCGTCCGCTGATTATGGCCGGTCATGGCATCATCCTCTCAAACGCATATGCGGAACTGCGCGCCTTTGCCGAGAAGACGACCATTCCGGTGATCACGACGCTGCTGGGCATAAGCTGCTTCCCCGATACGCACCCGCTGCACCTGGGTATGCCCGGCATGCATGGGCCGGCGTATGTCAACCACGCCATCGGCGAAGCCGATCTCATCATCGGCGTCGGGCTGCGCTTCGATGACCGCGTTACCGGCAACGTGAGCAAGTTCGCCCCCAATGCGCGCTTCATCCATATCGACATCGATCCCTCCGAGGTCAACAAGGTCAAGGTGGCGGCGGTGCCCATCGTTGCCGACGCGAAGGCAGCACTGGCCGCGCTGACCGGGGCCGTCGCGCCGGTTGACAAGAGCGCGTGGCTCAACGAGATCCGCTCATGGCAGCGGCAGGATGAGGAGCGCAAGCAGGGCATCAAGCGCGACGAGACCTATCCTGATCCTACAAGCATTCTGGATGCGATCCGCGAGGCGACCAATGGCGAGGCTATCGTTGTGACCGATGTCGGGCAGCATCAGATGTGGGCGGCGCGCTTCTACCAGTGGACGCGGCCCAACAGCCACATCACCTCCGGCGGCCTGGGCACAATGGGCTTTGCGCTCCCCGCAGCGATGGGTGTAAAGCGGGGCGTTCCCGATGCTCCGGTCTGGGTTGTGGCCGGCGATGGTGGCATCCAGATGAACATTCAAGAACTGGCAACGCTGCAACAGGAGGGCCTCTCCATCAAAATCGCCATCATGAACAACGGCTATCTCGGTATGGTGCGCCAGTGGCAGCAATTCTTCCACGCGCGCAACTACTCCGAGACGCCCATTACCGGTCCCGATTATGTCAAGCTGGCCGAAGCCTATGGCATTACCGGCATGAATGTGACCAGGCGCGACGAGGTAGCAGCGGCGGTGAAGCGAGCGATGGAGATCGAAGGCTCCGTGCTCATCAACTTCATCATTGAGCCGGAGGCCAACGTTTATCCGATGGTCGCTCCCGGCTCGGCCATCACTACCATGATTGAAGAGACGGCGGAGGAATAGCAGGCATGACTACTCATACCGCGCGCGCGGGGCATTCGGATGTGCCCCGCGAGGCGATGCAGGTCCATACACTGATTATCCTTGTGGAAGAGCGGCCCGGCTCTATTGATCGCGTAATCGGCGTGCTGCGCCGGAGGCGGGCGCATCTCCAGTCGCTCGCGCTTGGCCGTACCGAACAGCCCGACATCGTGCGTATCACCGCCGTCATCAAGGATGCCGAGGTCAGCATCGATCATGTGGTCGAGCAGTTGCGCAAGATCGTAGATGTGCGGCAGGTGCGCAACCTGATGGCCCGGCAGGCCGTGACACACGAACTGGCGCTTATCAAAGTCAATGGCACGTCCGAGAACTGCAACGAAATTATCGCCGGCGGCCAGCGCTGCGGCGCTCATGCCGTCGATATCGCCGACGAGGCGGTCACACTGGAAATGGCGGGCAGCACGGAGCAGGTGGAGCAGCTTATCGACCTTTTACAGCCGTATGGCATTCGTGAGGTTGCCCGTTCCGGGCCGGTTGCGATGGCGCGCGGCTAAGCAGTCCGGGCGTCGGGCGCGATAGCCGTGGCATGTCATCCTGAGCGAAGCGAAGGATGAACATGATGCGAAGCATAACAGGAGGCGCAGGGAGGGCGGACTCGCGGCGGCTGGCGCGCCGCCAGATCCTTCGCTGCGCTCAGGATGACATACGACTTTCAGAATGACATACGACTTTCAGGATGACATACGACTTTTCAGTGGAGAGAAGAAAGGAAAAATAACATGGCGAAGATTTATTACGATACAGACGCGAATCTTGACCTTATACAGCAGAAACGCATAGCCATCATCGGCTATGGCAGCCAGGGCCACGCCCACGCGCTCAACATGCGCGACAGCGGTTGTGACGTGGTGGTTGGCCTGCCGGATGGCAGCAAGAGCCGCGCGAAGGCCGAGGCCGAGGGCCTGCGTGTCCTCTCGCCGGCCCAGGCCGCCGAACAGGCCGATGTAATTATGATGCTGATCCCCGATCAGCATCATCGCGCCGTCTTCGAGCGCGATATCAGGCCCGGGCTGGCGCCCGGCAAAATGCTCATGACCGCGCACGGCTTCAGCCTGCACTACTCACAGATTGTACCTCCTGCCGACATCGATGTAGCGATGGTCGCGCCCAAAAGCCCCGGCCACATGCTGCGCCGCCTCTACGTCGAAGGGGTCGGCGTGCCCTCGCTATTTGCCGTCTTTCAGGATGCCACCGGCCAGGCGGAGCAACTCACGCTGGCCTACGCGCGCGCCATTGGCAGCACGCGCGCCGGCGTTCTGCGCACAACCATCGCCGAGGAGACCGAGACCGATCTCTTTGGCGAACAGGCTGTGCTCTGCGGCGGCGTTACCGAGCTGATCCGCAAGGGCTTCGAGACGCTGGTGGAGGCCGGCTATCAGCCCGAACTGGCTTACTTTGAATGTATGCATGAGATGAAGTTGATCGTTGATCTGATGTATCAGGGCGGCATGGACTATATGCGCTACTCGGTCAGCGATACCGCCGAGTTTGGCGACTACGTTTCTGGCCCGCGTATCATCGACGAGCATGTACGCGAGACCATGCGCCAGGTCCTGCGCGAGATCCAGGATGGCAGCTTTGCCACGCGCTGGATTCTGGAGAACCAGGCCGGGCGCCCTTCGTTCCTGGCAATGCGCCGCGCCGGTACACAACATCAGATCGAAAAGGTCGGGCGGGAACTGCGCTCAATGATGCCGTGGTTGAAACCCGTAGAACACCAGCCGGAATCGGCTGAAACCAAAAAATAAATGTAGGGGCGGCCCTTTCCGCCGTCAAATGCCAGCCGGAGCAACCCCGGACGGTTGCTCCACGATCCGTGAAAGGTCACGATTAAGGAGGAAAACAAAAACATGGGAGATCCTGCGGTAGTAAGAATTTTTGATACGACGCTGCGTGATGGCGAGCAGTCGCCCGGTGCGACCATGACCACACAGGAAAAGCTGCAAGTCGCGCAGCAGCTTGTGAAGCTGAATGTAGACATCATTGAGGCCGGTTTCCCGGCCGCTTCCCCTGGCGATCTTCAAGCCGTCAAGGAAATCGCACGACAGACGAGCGGCGTCGCTATTGCCGGACTGGCGCGGGCCAACGCCGGCGATGTCGAGGCCGCCTGGGAGGGCGTGCGCGAGGCTGAACGGCCCGTCATCCATGTGTTTCTTGCAACCTCCGATATCCATCTCAAGTACAAGCTCAGGCTTAGCCGCGAAGAGGCGCTCCAGCAGATCAAGCAGGAGGTGGCGCATGCGCGCAACCTCTGCCCCACCGTCGAGTTTTCGGCGGAGGACGCCACGCGCAGCGATTGGGACTATCTCTGTCGCGTCTTTGAGACGGCCATCAAGGCGGGCGCAACGACGATCAACGTACCCGATACGGTTGGCTATACCCTGCCGAGCGAGTACGATGCCCTGTTCCGCTACCTGCGCGAGCGCGTCCCCGGCATAGAGGATGTGACCATGAGCGCGCACTGCCACGATGACCTGGGTATGGCAACCGCGAACACGCTCTCTGCTATCAAGGCGGGCGCGCGGCAGGTGGAAGTGACCATCAACGGTATCGGCGAGCGCGCGGGCAATACCTCGCTGGAAGAGGTGGTAATGGCCCTGCGCACACGCCCCGAATTCTTCGACCATGTTGACACGCGTATCAAGACCGAGGAACTGCTTCCCTCCAGCCAGTTGCTCAGTCGCGTGACAGGCATCCCGGTGCAGCCGAACAAAGCCATCGTCGGGGCCAACGCCTTCGCGCACGAGGCTGGCATTCACCAGGACGGTATGCTCAAGCATCGCCTCACCTACGAGATTATGACGCCGCAATCGGTTGGTTGGAGCGATACGAAACTGGTACTGGGCAAGCATTCCGGGCGTCACGGCCTGGATGCGCGGCTGCGCCAGTTGGGGCATAAACTGGAGGCGGAGCAGCTCAAAGTTGCCTATATGCGTTTTGTCGAGATGGCCGATATGAAGAAACATGTGAGCGATGCGGATCTGCTCTACATTGTTGAGAGCATCAAGGAGACGCCATCGGCCATCTAGAGAGACAGTGTTCCCCCACCAGGGCGGCCCACGCGAAGGTTCCAGAAAAGCCTCCCTGTGAACCCCCGGTGGGGAAAAGGAGGACAAGCGACATGTAGAGGCAGGGCTTGCCCCTGCCTTGCGGCATGTAGACATGTAGAGGCAGGGCTTGCCCCTGCCTTGCGGCATGTAGACATGTAGAGGCAGGGCTTGCCCCTGCCTTGCTTGCCCTGCCTTGCTTGCCCCTTGCGGGAAGGAGGAGATTATGACCCGGATCGATACAGAGAAGAATCAAGGAGCAACGTCGGTGCAGACAGAAGACAAAGGCGTTCCGATGCTCGCCAACGAAGGCTATGCCTACTTTGAAGGGCACATCGTACCGATGGGCGAGGCGAAAGTAAGCATCGCCACACACGCCTTGCAGTACGGTACTGCCTGTTTTGAGGGCATCCGAGCGTACTGGAACGAGCAGCAGCAGCAACTATACGTGCTCAAAATGAGGGAGCACTACAAACGCATGGCGGATTCATGCAACGTCTTGCATATCCAGCTTAAAGAGTCGATAGATGATATGTGCGAGATTACGCTTGAACTGCTGCGCAAGCATGGCTATCGCCAGGATGTCTATATTCGCCCTCTGGCCTACAAAGCTTCCTGTACCATCAGGTTAACCTTGACCGAGCTGGAGAACGCACTGGCGATCTACACTTTCCCGATGGGCAACTACGTTGATATCAGCTCCGGCCTGCACGTCTGCACCTCATCGTGGCGGCGTGCCAACAGCAACGCCATGCCCGTGCGCGCCAAAGTGACGGGTGCATACGTCAACAGCTCGCTGGCTGTGGATGATGCGAAGGCTGCTGGTTTCGACGAGGCCATCATGTTGACGCACGATGGCTACGTCTCCGAGGCGAGTTCCTGTAACCTTTTCGTCCTGCGCAACGGCAAACTCTCGACACCGGCCCTCTCAGAAGATATACTTGAAGGGATCACGCGCAATACTCTCATCGATATGGTACATAAGGAGTCTGGCATACGTGTGGAGGAGCGTCGTATTGACCGCACCGAACTCTATGCCGCCGATGAGATCTTCATGTGCGGCACCGGCGTCCAGGTCTCTCCCGTTACCAGTGTCGATCATCGACCGATAGGGACGGGCAAGCCTGGACCGTTCAGCATGAAATTGCAGTCGCTCTACCTTGCCGCGTGCCGTGGCGAGAACGAGCAGTACCGTGATTGGGTAACGCCAGTATATTAGGGGAGGGTGCTAACGTAGGTGAGGGCAAGCCCCACCTCCTATCATGCAGGGGCGGCCCTCGCGGTTGCCCGTGTGCTGGCCCTCCCTCAGAAGATCGTTTAAACAGGAAAGGATGAACAATGCGCGCTTCATCAGAAAGGCAGGGAGCCACCGATGGCATTGGTATTACCTGCCTCTGTTACCGTTTTAACGCCAGCTACGTCAGCTAATCTGGGACCGGGCTTTGATAGCCTGGGGCTGGCGCTGCAACTTTATAATCGCTTTGTCGTGGAAGAGAGTGACGATGATCCTTTGCAGCCCTCGATAGAGGTGCAGGGGGAATTGGGAGCGAGCTTGTCTACCGGGCCGGACAACTTGTTTTTCCGGTCTTTTGCTTTGCTTTTTGAGCAACTGGAGGTTCCGCTGCCCGGCATACGCATTCGTATGACCATCAATATCCCGCCCGGCTGCGGCCTGGGTAGCAGCGCTACCGCCGTCGTCGGGGGGCTGATTGCCGCCAACGAGTGGCTGCGCCCCCGTGGATTGGCGCGTCCGAAGGAGCAATTGCTGGACCTGGCCGTGCAGGCGGAGGCCGGCAACCACCCGGATAACGTCGCCCCCGCGCTGCTGGGAGGACTCGTCGCTACTACCAATATCGACGGGAAGACGCATGCGATCAAGACGCCCTTCCCGGATGAACTCAAGGCGGTCATTTTTACTCCTTCGTTCCCGATGGATACTGTGGCGGGGAGGAAGCTGCTGCCGGCCAGCTATCCCAAGTCGGATGTTACCTTTAATACCGGGCGTGTCGCTCTGCTGCTGACGGCGCTGCAAACCAGGCGCTATGAATTGATCGGCGAGGCCATGCAGGATCGCCTGCACCAGCCGTATCGCCAGGCGCTCTTTCCTGCCATGCCCGATATTATTAGCGCTGCCGTTGCTGCCGGAGCATATGGCGCTTGCCTTTCTGGTGGCGGTTCATCACTTATTGCGCTCACCAGTTCGCGATTCCACGAGGTGCTGCGGGCGATGAAGGAGGCCGCGCGAGCGGCGGGTGTAAAGGGAACCGGGATGGTGTTGCGTGCGGACCAGAACGGCGCACGAGTTTTGAGGGCGCCGCGAGTTCGTGGACGGAAGGGAGTCAGTGCGCATAATGGGGATCAATTCTACTGGTCTCCGGCCAGGCCAGGGATCAGGTGAGGGCGACCATCGCTCAGGCGCCGCGATCAGCGCCGGTGTAGTGGAGGCTTTATCCGCGATAACGTTACGATGTGTGGTCTGTTCGGCCCTCTATCCCATGATAGAGGGCGGTCAGCCCTGCCCGCCGCGCTATCGCTGCGATTGTGGCGGCGTGCTCGACGTGGAGATGAAGCCGCAGTTCCCCGAGCAGCGTGAGCCGGTACGAGATCGTGATGAAGTTGAGTTGCTTGATATCAGCGGCGATAATGCGCCAGCCGCCGGAGCTGCCTGGCGCCAGCTCTTCGATGAGCGGGTCGCCGGGCCGCCCATCTGGTCGATCAGTAGCGACCGGCTCCTGCTCAACTATAGCGGCGTCTGGCGCTATCGCGAGCTGATCCTGCCCGCTCCTGAGCGCTCTATCGTCAGTCGTCCCGAAGGCAATACGGGCCTCTATCCCGTCGGTATCGAGAATTGTGGCGATGGACGTATCGGCCACCGGCAGATTGGCGTTTACGCCGGGCTGGAGCGCTTCTTTCTCAAGCACGAGGGGGAGAACCCGACGGGCAGTTTCAAAGATCGCGGCATGACCGTCGGGGTGACGATGGCGCAGATGCTGGGGGCGAAAGCGGTGGCCTGCGCTTCGACGGGCAACACATCGGCCTCTCTGGCCTCCTATGCCGCCCAGGCGGGTATGCGCGGGATCGTCTTCCTGCCGGCGGGAAATGTGGCGGGCGGGAAGCTGGCGCAATCGCTGGCCTATGGCGCGACAACGGTGCAGATCGAGGGCGATTTCGATGCCGCGATGCGCCTGGTTGAGCAGGTCTGCGACGAACTGGGCATCTACCTGCTCAATTCGCTCAACCCTTTCAGGGTGGAGGGGCAGAAGGCGATAGGCTTCGAGATTTTACAGCAATTTGACTGGCAGGCCCCCGACTGGCTCGTGCTGCCGGCCGGCAACCTGGGCAACACCTCGGCCATCGGCAAAGCCTTCCGCCAGGCATACCAGCTTTCGCTCATCAGCCATATGCCGCGTATCGCCGCGATCCAGGCCGAGGGCGCCAACCCGTTCTATCGCAGCTTCGCGCAGGGCTTCGCGCGCTATGAGAGCGTGCACGCGCGGACCGTGGCCTCCGCGATCAAGATTGGCAACCCCGTGAGCTACGAGCGCGCGCGCCGCGTCATTGAGGAGAGCGACGGCGTGGTTGAGCAGGTCAGCGACGAAGAGATACTTGCCGCCAAAGCCGTGATTGACCGGGCTGGCATTGGCTGCGAACCGGCGTCGGCGGCGACGCTGGCCGGTGTGCGCAGGCTGGTCGCGCGCGGCATCATCAAACGCGACGAGCAGGTGGTCGGCGTGCTGACGGGTAATCTGCTCAAGGATGGCAAAACGGGTATCCCGCAGGAGGCTTCTGGCAGTGTGATCCCCCCGACGCTGGATGCTGTCAGGAAGGTGCTGGCTTCATGAGTTCTGTTGCGCAGAAAGGATCTGCTTCGCGGGCAGGCGATGAGGCGCAACCGCCGCGAGGGCGCTGGCGACGTATTGTTCTCCCGTCCTGGCTGCTCTGCTGGGAAATCTATCTGATTGTCGCGGTGGCGGCGCTCTTACGCCTGTATCAGATCAATAGAACCGAATTTGATGGCGATCAGGCGGTCATCTTCGGCATGGCTCGCTACGCGCTCCAGCATGGCCTGCTGGTTGCTACCAGCAACTATGCTTCGATACATATTCTCAATCCTCCAGCCATTATCTACCTGCTGATGGTGCCCGCCGCGATCAGCGCCGATCCTGTGGGGGCCGCGGTCCTGACGGCGCTCTGCGCAATCGCGGCGGTGCTGCTCTGCTACCTGTTTGTGCGGCGCTACTATGGCCGTCTCGCGGGCGCTATCGCCGCCTTCATCTTCGCCACAGCCTCGCGCGCAGTATTTTATTCGCGCTTTAGCTGGCAGCAAAACCTGCTGCCGCTCTTTGTAATGCTCTTCATGTTCGCGCTCTTCCGCGGCGTCGTCGAGAGGCGTAAGGGCTGGCTCGCACCCGCGCTGTTCTTGCTTGGCCTCTCAATCCAGTTGCATGCAACGGCGGCCTTCCTGGTTGTGCCGCTGGCGATAGCGCTGCTCCTCGCGCCGCATACGCTGCGCTGGCGCGACCTGGGCCTGGGAATCGTCCTGGTGCTGATTATCTACGCGCCCTATATTGTCTGGGAGATCGCCTCGCATTTTTCGGATGTGAATATTCTGCTGGCTCCGACAAAAAAGCAGAGCCAGATCGACGACTGGGCGCTTTACTATTATCAACTGATGATTAGCCCCTACGCAGAGCCATTCACGAACAGGTCCGCGATCCTCTACAGATTTATCCCCGTGCTTTTCTGGCTGCGCGATACCATGACGGCGCTCTTCATCGGAGGCGGTCTGCTGGCGCTGGTGTCGTCGCTCTGGCCGGCAAAGGGCAAAGCCGGTGAGAACGATAAGCGGCGCTGGTGGAGAAATCTGCGCGCCGATCCGTACCGCTGCGGGCTGCTGATCCTCTTCGGCTGGCAGATTACGCCGCTGCTGGCCCTCTCGCGTCATGCCCTGCCTATCTATCCGCACTATTTCATTATCATCATGCCGGGCTGCTTTATTTTGATCGGCCTCTTTATCGCGAAGCTGGCCGGGTGGTTCCGGCGGCGCGGAACATGGGCCGAAGTAGTACGCTGCGCGTTCTTTACGCTGGCGGCGGCGATTATTGTGGCTCAACTGCTGGGGACAGGCGCCGATGTGCTCGATACTGTGCGCGGGCACTTCCACGATCATGACCGCTCTAATCCCTATTATAACGATCTCGCTTCCCTGCGCCATGCCCTCGCCGCCGCCGATCAACTGGCGCTGGCGCATCATTTGAGCAGAATCTACGTCACAACCGATGTCGCCACGGCCCAGGCGCTCTCCTACCTGGCGACGGAGACGCGCGATTTTCATACTCCGATGACGCTCTTCGACGCTACAAGCTGCCTGGTGCTGCCTGCTCCTTCCGATGGACCTGCTGTCCTGCTCGTCGGGCCATATAGCAATTTCAGCGATGCTCTGCTGGCCCACTTCACGAAAGCGACGCTGGTGAGCGAGCCGCCAAGATTGGGCGGCGCTCCGTTCCGGCTCTATATCGTCGATCCGCCCGCTCCGCAGCCTGTTGCACAGGGCGCGTTTGCCGGCAATTTGCAACTGCTTGGTGCGCACGCTCAGCCATTCAGTTTCGCCAGCGCACCCTGGACGGTCACGCGCTGGAGCCTGCTGCGTTCAGCCGCGCCCGATTACGAAACAACCTATAGCTACAGGCTGACGGCCACTGTCGCTGGCAGCAGGGCGCGCGCGCAGAGCCAGTGTGTGTTAGACTCGATGCGCGCGGGCGATGAACTGCTGATTGCATTCAGGTTGCCCGGCGGGCATGGATCTGCTTCTCTGGGTATCAGCGCGCAGTTCGAAGCATCGAAACCCTACACGCTCTCCTACGGTCCGCTGGCCTTCGAGACCGGCGCCTACCGGCGCTCGCGGTGGATGACGTTAGTAACAGCAGGAGGGGAGAAAATTCTGCATCTTGTATCCTGAATGGGTGCTTATTCGCTATTACTGAGGGGACCTTCAATCCATTCAGGAGAAATCGCGGCATTGGTTCAGATCGAAACATCCAAAAACATAGATGAGAAGCCGGCTCGCGACTCCGGGTTTGCGTGGCTGCGCTCGTGGGATATTTATCTTGTGGCGCTGGTGGCGGCCTTTCTGCGTTTCTACCAGATCCAGACCACTGAGTTCGACGATGACCAGGCGATCCTCTTTCGCATGGCTTATGATGCAGTCCATCATGGACTGCTGCCCGTCACCAGCAATATCGCCTCAATAGGCATCGCTCACCCGCCCGGCGCGATCTATCTCTACATGTTGCCCGCGGCCCTGAGCGCTAATCCACTCTGGGGGGCGGTACTGGTAGGTATATTTACAACCGCCGCCGCTGTGCTGACCTGTATCTTCACGCGCCGGTATTATGGTCGCGCAGCGGGCCTGATCGCGGCGCTGCTCTATGCTACCGCCGCCAGGCCGCTGTTATACGCGCGCTTTATGTGGCAGCCCAACCTGATGCCGCCGTTTGTGCTGCTCTTCCTGTTCGCGCTCTTTCGTGGCGTGGTTGACCGTCGCAAGGGCTGGTTTTTCTTTGCCCTGCTGCTGCTTGGTGTGCTCTTTCAAATGCATCCAATCGCGAGCCTGATGGTCTTTCCGCTGCTGGCGGCGCTGATACTCGCTCCGGGAACGTTGCGCTGGCGCGATCTTGTGCTGGGCGCTGTCGCGCTGGTCGTGATCTTCTTTCCTTACCTGCTGTGGGAAGCCTTCACGCGCCTGGCCGATCTGCGCACCGTCTTCTCGCTGGCGAAGGAGCATGCGCGCATCGACGGCCAGGCCCTCGGTTTTTATCGCCTGTTTCTGAGTCCTTTTGATAGTCCGCCGGCTTATCCGACCTCCGTAGTTCGCGCGCTCGCTCCGGCGCTCTCCTGGCTCGGATACGTGGTGCCGCTGCTGGCGCTGGGAGGGTTTGCGCTGGCGGCGCTGACTTTGCTGGCGCGAGACGGAGTGGAACTTTCGCGGCAGGGCGGCAAGCTCCTCTCACAACTGCTGCTCTGGTGGCGAGGACTGCGCGCGGATCCGTACCGCTGCGGGCTGGCGCTGCTGCTGGTGTGGCAGATTGTTCCGCTTTTGTTCCTGCTGCGCCACGCCGTAAATCTCCATGCGCAATACTTCTTCATGCTCATGCCGGGGCCATTTATTCTCATCGGGCTGTTATTTGCCCGCTCGACTGCGTGGCTGGCGCGGCTCAGGCCGGCGTGGAGATTCGCGCGCTATGGCGTCCACGCGCTGGCCGCGCTCATCATCTGCACGCAACTGGTGGGCGGTACGGCTTCTGTCATCGATACAAGCAGCGGGCACTTCGATGATCGGGGCTTTCAGCCGTATCCGTATCACAACGACCTGGCATCGCTCCAGCGTGCGCTTTCTGCTGCTGACCAGCTGGCCCGGCGATCTCATATCAACCATGTCTATATTACAACCGACGCGGCTACGCGTACAGCATTGAACTATTTAGCTGAGCAGATGTATACGCCCACGACGCTCTTTGATGCCTCAAGCTGCCTTGCGCTGCCCGGCCCTGCTCACGGGTCCGCGGTGCTGCTGGTCGGTCCCTATGATCGTTTGACGAATGATCTGCTGGGCCAGGTTGCTCATGCCCGGCTGGTCGAGCGACTCGAACGGCCTGGCGGGCAGCCTTTCAGGCTGTATATCGTCACCTCTGCTCCTGCACGTCCTTTATCTCAGGCTCAGTTCGTGCCTCATCTCCAGCTACTCGGCCAGCAGCAGAGCTATGTGGCCGCCGATCACTCATCCTGGCTGGTGACGCGCTGGAGCTTTATGCATGCGGCGCCGCCTGCTCTGCGCACAACCTACAATTTCGCGT
>DATGLE010000272.1:0-42976 GCA_035294325.1 Ktedonobacteraceae bacterium
GCAGGCGCAGGAGGGGCGGCGCTACATGCTCGATTATGACGCGGTTGATCCCCGTGCTGAAATCGCACGCGTGCCATGTCCCGTGCTGATCGTGCAGGGAGGCATGGACGAGTCGGGCGTGCATGCCGACAACGGCGAGATGCTCTACCAGGCGCGGCGCGTCGTGCATCCAGAGACGACGCGCCTGGCTTTCTTCCCCGATCTTCAGCACTTTTATAAACGTGTGCCGCCGGGCATGAACGCGCAAATGTCGATGGCGATGGATAGCGAGACAGATACGCGCGTCAGCGAGGCGATCAGCGCATGGCTGAACGAATCAAGAAAGTAGCCGGTATATCAATCAATGCGACAGCCCGCTCAAAGCCTTGCTGATCGTGCTCTCAGCCACCATGCTGCTATAGGACGGTGCGACGGTAATGAGTCCAGATTGGACGTGGAACTGTGCAGCGACCTTGAACGCCTGCTGACTGATCTGAGGACTCGTTGCCAGCACCGGCCCCATCGCGGTAAGGACGGCTTTGCTGGTGGTCGCGCCGAGGTTGAGATACTTTTCTAATAGCGAGAGTGCGTTGTCTGGATGGTCATGGATGTAAGCCTCGGCCAGCGCGACGGCGCGAATGAAAGCCTGCACCGCCTCAGGTTTGGCATCAATGACGCTCTGCTTAGTATAGAACACCCCGTGTACATCCCCTTGCAGCGAGGGTATGTCGCCGCGTACCGGGCTGATCAGGATGGAGCCGAGACCT
The DNA here is from genome assembly GCA_035294325.1 of Ktedonobacteraceae bacterium. Taxonomy (GTDB): domain Bacteria; phylum Chloroflexota; class Ktedonobacteria; order Ktedonobacterales; family Ktedonobacteraceae; genus DATGLE01. Next base: position 747 of record DATGLE010000272.1, read on the forward strand.
TGCGCCTCGACTTCCTGGCCCACCGGGGAGAAGAAGCTCAATCCGTCAACGCGACCAGCCTTCAATGCTCCCAGCGCGGCGGTGTTGTTAGAACCCAGATTCACCAGCGTAGCATCGCGCTGCACATTCATCCCCTGCTGCCTGAACAGGTAGATCATCAGAGCTTCTGTGCCGCTGCCCGGGCCTGTAATACCGATTTTCTTGCCAACCAGTGCCTTTACTTTATCGGCCAGCGGGCTGCTTATTGTCACACCGCTTTTCTGCATCAGGCTGTTACTCACAGCGACATCGACGTAGTAGCCGTTCACCAGCGAGCCGAGGATACGGGCCGTTGAATCGACAATCGCCATGTCGAAGGCGTCGGTAATAACGCCGCCGCCGATATCAAGGCTGCCCGACTCGACTGCCGCGGCCAGTTTTGCTCCTGTGCCAAGCAAGGGGCGCGGTCCCATGCTCAGCCCTTCCTTCTTAAAAAAGCCTTGCTGATCGGCGACAAAAAAAGGAAAATAGGCGATAGATTTGCTGATTTGTCCCACACGCAGGGTCATATTGTTGCCGGAACTGGAACTGGGAGTGGAGGAGCCACCGCATGCAGCTATGCCAAAACTCGCCAGTGGCAAAGAAGCAAGCAGCGACAATGTTTGTCGTCTGGTAAGGTCCATACGCGTTCCTTCTTTCTCAAAGAATTTGCAGAATCCATCTGAAAAATTGTTGGCATGGTTAACGGAGTATGCTCCGGTTCGTGTTCATGCTCGTCTTCCACAGGGAGGTCTTACGATCAATGAGATTGACAATCGCGTTCAATATGCCGGCGATAATCGTCAGCACCAGTAGAGCCGCGAAAACTCCGGCGGTATCGAACTCGCTTGCCGACGTATTGATCAGGTAGCCCAGACCGCGATTCGACGCGACGAGTTCGGCAATGACGGCCCCGATCAGCGCATAAGGAATAGCGATGCGCAAACCGGTCAGGATATAGCCGGTAGCCGCAGGGATCATCACCTTGAACACGATATCGCGCCGCCGGCCTCCCATAAGAATCACCGCGTTCACAAGATTTTGATCAACTCCGAGCACCCCGGTGAGCGTGTTAATAAAGACCAGGAAGAAGACCGTCACGGCGGCAAGCACTACCTTCATCTCTATGCCGATGCCAAACCACAGGATAAAAAGGGGAGCCAGCGCTACCTTGGGAATGCTGTAGAGCGCGATAACGAAAGGATCAAGGATCTTTGCCAGCGGCGGCAGCAGGCCCATCAGCAGGCCGGCCAGGATACCGGCCACTGAACCATACAGCAGTCCCAGCAGTGTCTCCTGAAGGGTAATTGCCGTGTGGAACCAGAGCGTGCCATCACCGATCCACACGCCAAGGCGCTTCACCACGGCCAGAGGACTGCTGATAAATAGCGGATTAGCAATCTTTCCCGACGCGAACTGCCAGGCAATAATCAGGCAGACAAAGAATAATACGCGCCCGGCGCCGATCAGCAATGCCTGCTGCTGCTGGAGGCGCTTTGCTCGTAGCGTGGCAGGCGAAGATAGGAGGATCTGCGGCCCCTGTTGCGCTGCGTTGTTGTGAGGAACATCCATCGTTACGCTTCAACCTCCTGGCGCACACGCGCCTCCATTAACGCATCCCATAGGCGCTGGTGCAGTCTGGCGAACTCTGGCTGGAAGCGGACGGTAACAGTGTCGCGCGGGCGGGGCAGGTCGTCGTGTACGTCCAGGATAATACGGCCGCCCGCGCCAAGCACCACGATGCGATCACCCAGAATGATAGCCTCTTCAATATCGTGCGTGATGAAGAGGACGCTCTTGCCGGTTCCTGACCAGAGACGCAGCAGTTCGCCTTGCAGTTCCAGGCGCAGTTGAGCATCCAGGGCGCCAAAGGGTTCATCCATGAGCAGCGTTTCGGGAGTGGTGCTGAGCATGCGCGCCAGGCTGGCGCGGCGTAACATCCCTCCCGACAACTCATGAGGATAATGCTTCTCAAATCCTGTGAGTCCGACTGTTTGAATGAGCGCGCTGACGATTTCGCGGCGCCGCTCTTTTCTGACTCCGCGTATCTCAAGCGGCATGCCTATATTGCTCTCCACGTTTCTCCACGGCATGAGCGTGTCCTTCTGCGTCAGGTATCCCACTTCGGGACGCGGGTTGATCGCCGGGGCGTCTCTGTAATAGATGCGGCCCGCAGTCGGGGGCAGCAGGCCCGCAATAATATTGAGCAACGTTGACTTACCGCAGCCGCTCGGCCCTACAATCACGACAAAGCTCCCCTCCTCGATCTCCAGGTTGATGCCGCTCAGGACGATGATTTCCTGATTACCGCGCACGAACGACTTGCTCACCTGCTCGGTCCGAATAATTGCAGCCATCCCGCAGCCTCCTTTCAGTTACAGTGGGCGCAGCCTCTTTCCTGCCACTGTCGCTCCAAAGTCGTTCACCGATCCAGAGCTATCGCTGCTATGCATCCTGTCCCGTAGCGAGTCGCACTGTATTGGTGACAGCCATAACGCGGATCTCCTCTTCGGAAAAGCCGGCCCCCAGCAGTTGATCGACCATGAGTGCCAGGCCGTCCTCTGGAGAAGGATTATCGGGCTGGCCCAGGTCGGTTGAGAGGAAGGAGTGCCGGGGGCCGGCGGCGCGGATGTTGTCGAACATCTGTTGCCAGGAGACCTTGCCGGTATAGGCTGTTGTAAAGCAGCGTTCGAGGAAGGCACCGCGCCGGGCGAGAGCGATCTGATCTTCCGCCGAGAGATTCTCGGACGGGAACTCGGGGTGCGTGATAACGATAAAGCGCACACCCTCTTCCAGTGCGGCATCGACTACGGCGAAGATTTCATCGCGGCCAAGATGCCCGGTAGCCAGCACCAGGTTATGCCGGGCAACGGCCTGTAACACAGCGCGGGTTTCGGGCAGCGCGTGATTTGCCTCATCAACCACGCGCACCGGTTCGCTTGTTACTCCCTGCGCGCGCAGCTCATGCTGGAAGCGTGCCCAGAAGGGTAATTTCGCGCCCGGTGCCGGAGGAACACGCCCTGCGGTTTCATTCACGGCATCCACAGTGGGCAGCCAGACGATGCGCGCGCCTTCACGAGCGGCGATCTCGATGGCGAGTGCGTTCATACCACCGATAGCAGCATTGAGTGTAACTGCCCCCAGCACATTAACGCCCGGCACCACCGAGCGCGTCAGGGCCGCTCGCTCCGCTGTAGGTATGTAATGCGACTTGATGACGAAGCCGGCCTGGCCCCAGCGCAGGCATTGTCGCGCCAGTTCAACGTCTGTTACCGATCTGGGCATGATGTCAGGCCCCGTATGTACATGCAAGTCGTATGCCCCCTGGACAAGATTGCGGGCGCGGTCAGAGGGTTGTAGCGTTGTTGCTTTTGAGCACATCACGTTTCTTCCTTTGTTGTGAGCAGGAAGGATGATTTCATCAACAAAATCATCCTCAAAATTGTTGACAAAAAGGCGACAAAACATTAAGCTAACCTTCAGGTGGTGCTGACAGGATAACTTCGCCTTTATCTCAAGAAAGAGCTACCACGAAATATGGAACAGTAAAATAGCATACTCAAATGGTAGCATAGGAGAATGGGAACGTCAATCACCTTAGATGTTTTTTCTCATTCGCACTTCTCCTTGTATGTCTACCGCTTTATTTATGCCAGGCGGGTATAGGACTCTATTCCTACTAAATTGGTTACGTAATCGTATTCTGTTAATCTTAAAAGTAACAGGATCCCTACGCTCCTCAATGGCAACTGGTATGAGGGCATGCGATTATGCCAGTACTATTTTGTGTGGGTGAAAGTGATTGCTTGACCTGAAAGATATTTTGCAAGTATAGTAAGGTCAGCATTCTGTGGAAAGCGCTGGACCTGCCTGCTGCATTGAAACATGTGTATCTGGCAGATCAGGCCAGGTAGATGGCATCCCCTTCATGGGTAACGTTGAGGGTCAGCGATCTGTATCCTTTCTCTGCGCTCTAAAGAGTTATAAGCTGGCGTCTCCTTTGTTCCCTGGTTTCTTGAGGATAGGATGAACCGGCAGGAATGTATACGCTTGATTTTGCAACCATGAAGCAGGTGATGCAAGAACACCAGAAGACGGGATTCCTCTACGCGGAAGTGCCCCTGGGAGTCGCGGATAGGCGCGGACGCTGGCGCGTCGAGATCAAGCTTGTGTCTGGCAGCATCGTCTCGTGTTCCCTCATCGATGAAAGCGGGCGACGCCTTCCAGAAGCGGAATCGATCAGGAAGCTTGCTCGACTGGGGCCACTGCACTGGACGTTTGTGCCGCAGGCTGTTGTTGCGCGGCCGGCGCTGACACCCCCTCATCCACCGGGAAACCTTTTCTTCCCACAGCGCATCGTCCAGGTGGAGCAGTGGCAGATGCGTTCGTGGCCCCGCGTTCATCGTGCGATCTTTGCGCTGGCTGATGGCACCAGGAGTGCTGCCAAGATCGCGGAGATGCTTTCGCTCGCGCCTGACCTTGTAGAGAAGGCTTTGCGCGACCTGCAAGCTATAGGGGTCATCACACTGGGACCGTATAGTGGGAGGAATGGCCCATGAAACGAGTCCTTTCCTATCTTTCACAACGTTCTTCTTGAAAGGGATGTTCAATGAACGATCTTGTCTCTCGCCCTGGGAATGCCTCGCAAGGGGGTATGCGGGCACCCTCGTATCTGACAGCACAGGACCAGGAAAATTCATTGTTTAGCTGGTGGTACCGTATAGCCTCGCCTCCGCGCCCGCGAGACCAGGCCGCTTTCGTAGAAAGAGAGCGCTTTCGTCGTGGGCGCACGGGCAGCCAGATTATCCCGGCCCTCTACGTGCTGCTGATATTTTCTCTCTACGCTGGTTTTGCCGGAACCAATCCCTTCCTGATCACCATTGTCATCGGCGGGCTGGCCGCGCTCACTATCGCTACGGCGCTCAACCGTATGGGCATGGTGAATGCCGCCGGGTTCATTGTTGTAGCCACGGCGATAGCCTATCCTACCCTCAACATTATGACCACCCCTGGTGGCCTGGATATGCTGATCCTTCCCCTGTTCGATCTCCTGGTGCTGCCGCTGGTCTGCGCCGTCTCTTTCCTCCCTGAGTGGTGGGTTTTTGTAGTGGCGCTGATTAACTGTCTCTTTACGCTGGGGGCCCTGCTTTATGCTCCCCAGACGGCTGAGTTGAGCGCTGTGCTCCAGATCGACTTCGCGGGCATCATCACCCCTATCATCCTCATCCAGATGATTGTTTCGGTTGTGGCTTATATCTGGGTACGTGGCACGGTTCAGGCGCTCAAACGAGCGGATCGCGCCGAGGAGATCGCCAGGCTCGAATACGATCTGGCGCACCAGGCCGAAGAGGCTGCCAGCCAGAAACAGCGACTGGAGGCAAGCATTCAGAAAATCGTAGAGGTGCATACGCGCGTGGCAAATGGCGATTTCGGCGCGCGTGTCCCTCTGACACAGGATAACGTGCTCTGGCAGATTTCGGGCGCCCTCAATAATTTACTGTCTCGCGTGCAGCGCTTACAACATGACGCGGCCGAGTTGCAGCGCTTAAAGTTCGCGCTCCAGCAGGCGCGCGAAGAGAATAGATTGCTCACCAGGAAACTCGGAGATACCCTCCACTGAATACGATGCTCCCTTGACTTTGCTCTATTCTTGGGTTACGCTAATTTGTAGACAAAATTGGTGCTCATTTTGTCTACAAATTAGCGTAAATCGCATGCTCTGTGTTTGATTGAGTGCAGGCAACGAAAGGACGCTACCGTATGCAAGAGGCAGCCGAACCGATCTTTGATGTGGCCCATCTCGGGCATGTCGAATTGCTCAGCCCGAAGGCGGAAGAGAGCCTCTGGTTCTTCCGCGATGTTCTGGGGATGCAAGAAGTAGCGCGGCAGGGGCAGTCGGTGTACCTGCGGGGCTGGGGCGAGTACGAACGCTGCTCCCTCAAGCTCACCGAGGCCAGGCAGGCGGGAGTGGCTCACACCGCCTTTCGCGCTATGAGTCCGCAGGCTCTTGAGCGGCGCGTTCGTGTGCTGGAGGCCAGCGGGTATGGGCGAGGCTGGATCGAAGGCGATGTAGGACACGGCAAAGCCTACCAGTTCGTCGATCCCGATGGGCACCTGCTGGAAATCTATTATGAGACGGAGAAATACAAGGCTCCCGAACACCTGCGCCCGGCGCTCAAGAACCAGCCGCAGCGCTATCCTGATCGCGGCGTGGGTGTGCGTCGTCTCGATCACATCAATTTCCTGGCGCGCGATCCGGCCCCCAATCGCGTCTTTATGCAGCAGGAACTGGGTGCGAAATTGACGGAGATGATCCGGCTCGATGATGGCACCGAGGCGGGCATCTGGGTGACGTTTACCAATAAGACCTATGATGTCGTCTATACAAAGGATGCCACTGGCTCGGCCGCCCGGCTCCATCATATCGCCTTCTGGGTGGATAATCGGGAGGACGTGCTGCGCGCCGCCGATATTTACCTGGAAAACGGTGTCTATATCGAGTTTGCGCCGGGCAAACATGCGATAGCGCAGGGGTTTTTCCTCTATGCGCACGAGCCGGGTGGCAACCGCATCGAAGTGGCTTCGGGCGGCTACCTCATCTTCGATCCCGATTGGGAGCCGGTTGTCTGGACGCAGGCAGAGCGTGCGAAGGGCCAGGCGTGGGGCACGCCAACCGTGGCAAGCTTTCATACCTATGGCACCCCGGTTGTATGAAGCGGGAGGTCCAGGAGGGCGGCAGCCTTCCTGGCGGGGCCTGGTGTCTCCCAATTGAATTTTTCTTTATTCAACCAGATTTGGTATGATTGTAATTGAGGGGAAGGATACAGAGTCATGGCGCTCACCGATGAGGAATGTTATGTCCGGCTGCGCGAAGCTATTATGCGGGAGGAGTTTCTTCCCAACGAGCGGCTGATCGAAATGGACCTGGCGCAGTTTCTGGGGGCCGGGCGCGCGGCTATCCGCACAGCGCTGGCACGGCTGGAACAGGAGGGACTGGTGCAGCGCGAACGCTATCGCGGCGCGCGTGTGCGCCTCATCTCCGAGGCCGAGGCCGTCGAGATCCTGGAGGTGCGCGCCGCCCTGGAGAGCCTGGCGGTGAGGTACGCCGCCTTGAATGCGACGCCGCAGAATTGCGAGGCATTGTTTGCGCTGCTGGCCGAGCAGCGCCGCTGTATCGATGCAGGCGATCTCCTGACCAGTTCAGAAGTCAATGCCCGGCTTCATCAGATGCTTTTGCGCATCGCCGGTCACACCACGGTGAGCCGGCTGATTGACATGCTCAAACCCCAGAACGTGCGCTTTCAGTATCGCACCATCCTGGTGCCGGGGCGGCCTGAGCGCTCGTATCAGGAGCATTGTGAAATCGTTGCCGCGGTTGCGGACCACGATGCAGAGCGGGCCGAGGCGGCGATGCGCCTGCACCTCTCTCGTGTGGCGGAAGCGCTGAGACAGGCCAGGAAAGCCAGCCGGGCAGAGCAACAGCTAGAGGAGAAATAAGGCGTTATGAGCGAAACAGGTGATATCGAGAGAGCGCGCACGATGCTCGTCGTCGGCGCGCACTCGGCTGATTTCGTGTGGCGGGCCGCCGGCGCCATCGCCGCCGTTACCGCCGCCGGGGGGAAGGCCACAGTGGTCGCGCTCTCCTATGGCGAGCGTGGCGAGTCGGGCGAATTATGGAAAGAGCCGGGCCAGACCATCGAGAACGTGAAACGCATTCGTCATGCGGAGGCGGAGCGGGCTGCGGAGGTGCTGGGCGCAACCTTTGTCGGCTTCGACCTGGGTGACTATCCGCTTAATGTTGACACCGCCGCGCTGGATCGCCTGACCGCGCTCATCCGTGAGTTGGCGCCGGATGTGATTGTCACCCATACGCAGAAAGATCCGTTTAATCCAGATCACCCGGTGGCCTATGCTGCGACACACCGCGCGCGCCTGCTCGCCAGCGGAGCGGGGGTAGCCAGCGGCTTCAAGACCGTGACACCTCCTGAACTCTTCCTGTTCGAGCCACATCAGCCAGAACTATGCGGCTTTGTTCCGACGACCTATGTTGATATTACGGCGGTCTTTCCGCTGAAACAGCGTGCAATGGAGGCGATGGCGGCGCAGCAGTACCTGCGCCAGTACTATAGCGAGCAGGCGGAGCATCGCGCCAACCATGCCCGCCGCGTCTCGGGCAGAAAAGATATTCGTTACGCGGAAGCGTTTCAACGAGTATACCCCCAGGTGGTAACAACGCTATGAACGATCTCGATATCACACGCTTCGCACACTACGGAGTCGCAACGGTCTATGAAGCTGCGGGACGCAGCGGGCTGATCGACGTGGACCTCATACAGATCGTACCGGGCAGCCGCGCAGCCGGTCCCGCCCGCACGGTGCGCTGCGGGCAGGCTGATAATCTGATGGTGCATGCCGTTCTCGACCAGGTTCAGCCGGGCGAAGTGCTGGTGCTGACCATGCCGCAGCCGGAGCCGGTGGCGCTGGTGGGAGAGTTGCTGGCAACGCAGGCACGGGTGCGCCAGGTGGCGGGGCTGCTCATCGATGCATCGGCGCGCGATACCGAAGAGCTGCGCGAACTCGGCTTGCCCATCTGGACACGCTGGGTGCGCGTCCGGGGCGCAACGAAAACGGAGGTTGGCGCCATCAATGAACCTGTCGTGATGGGGGGAGCAACCATAGCGCCGGGCGATATCGTCGTTCTCGATGCCGATGGCGCTGTGGTGGTTCCGCGACAGCGCGCGGAGCAGGTTCTGGCGGCGGCGCAGGCGCGGCAGGAGCGCGAGGCCGATCTCAGAAAGAAGCTTGAGGCTGGCGCGCTCTCCTACGATCTGCACGGTCTGCGGGGACTGGTGGAGGGATAGATGAACCGGAGGTACAAGTTTTTGGGACCCCTACAGCGGGTCCCTACCTGCCTGGATGAGGAGCAATAGCATCATGTCCGCCTCGTTCATAGTCGCAGTAATAGGACTGGGCGAAGCAGGGTCCGCTATCGCGCATGATCTCGTCAGATCCGGTGTAGAGGTGCGCGGCTGGGACCCGGCGCCGCGCGGTGACGTGCGACAGATCCCTCTCGTGGCGAACGCTCGTGCCGCGGCAGAGCAGGCCGCTGTGATCCTGAATATCAATCTCGCCTCGGTGGCGCTCGCCGTCGCACGCGATATCCTGCCCGTGCTCCACTCCGGCCAGATCTTCGCCGATCTCAACACCGCCGCTCCCGCGCTCAAGCGCGAACTCGCCGCGCTGATTGAATCCACGGGTGCGGCCTTCGTTGACCTGGCGTTGATGGCTCCCGTTCCAGGTCGCGGCCTGCGCACGCCAGCCCTGGCGGCCGGTTCTGGAGCGGAAGCGTTTATGGCGCTCTTCAAGCCGCTGGGCATGCCGGTCATGTTCGTGGATCACCGGGCAGGCAGCGCCGCGCAGCGCAAGCTCCTGCGCAGCATCTTTATGAAAGGTCTGGCCGCGTCTATCATTGAGAGCATGGAGGCGGCCAGCAAGGTCGGATGTGCGGAATGGATGCGCGGCGAGATTACCCATCAACTGGTCGCAGCCGATGCCGCTCTGCTTGATCGCCTGATCGAAGGCAGCCGCAAGCATGCCGCCAGGCGCATCGAAGAGATGAAGGCGGCCTCCGAACTTCTGACTGATCTCAATGTTGAGCCGCGCATTTCGCAGGCGGCATTGGGCTGGTTGCAGGAGTTGGAGCGTAGCAGAAATCAAGGCAATTGAAAAACCGGGTGCGAGATTATCTTCTGCATAGTGGCGCGAGCGCGGCATCTTTAAGAATAAGCGATGCCTCCTGGCTGTGATACCTGTTTCTTGCTGTGAACTGTATTCTACTCGCAGTTCTGTTCTCTACCCTGAGCCAAATTCCGGCAATCAAGGAGGTTGGTAAAAATCATCATCGCGCCGCTATGCATATAAAGAGGATTTTTAATCATCCCGGCGCGGAAATCATCCTCCATTGACGTGATATTGGAAGATCAGATTGTGCGCAACCTCTAACGCGGTGGCGATGGAGCCGAGCAACACGCTCTCGTCCCCCAGCTTTGAGGTGACGATACGTGGCCTCAGTGGAGTGAGTTGCTGGAGCCTGCGTTCCAGCGGGGGGAGCAGCAGATCGCCGCGCTGCCCGATACCGCCACCCAGCACGATCAGCTCTGGATCGAGTACAGCGGTGATGGCGGCGATTGCCAGCGCCAGGCGCGCTCCCTCCTGCTCGACCACAGCCCGCGCGGCGCTATCGCCCTGCTGCGCCGCATCGAAGATCTGTCGCGGGGAGAGTGAGTCCGGCAAGCCCTGCTTGCGCGCCTGGCGAATGATGGCGGAAGCCGAAGTTGCCTCCTCGAACATGCCCAGGTAGTTCTCGCTGACCTTGCTCACGTCCTCTACGGTTCCATTGCCGAACGGTAGGAAGCCGATCTCACCCGCTGCGCCACGCGCTCCACGATAGAGGGTGCCATCGATAACGATGCCCATGCCCACGCCTGTGCCTATAGTTATGTAGACGAGGGTCCTGATGCCGACGCCCCAGCCGAATGAACGCTCGGCGAGCGCGGCAAGGTTCGCATCGTTTTCTACCGAAAGACTGAGGCCAAACGCGCTCTGCAACTCTGTCACCAGGCCGTGCCGTCCCCATTCCGGCAGATTCGATGAGAACAGCACGCGCTTGCTCTGCTCATCGAAGACGCCCGGTGTGCCGATGACCGCGTGTACCACCTGCGACCAGGAGAGACCTGCCGCCGCGACCACATCACGCGCCAGGCGACTGCTCAACGTGACGAGCGCCGATGCGCTCTGGGCAGCGTTTGGGGTATCGCTGCGCGCCATGATGTGGCCGGCAAGGTTCGCTACCGCCGCCCGCACCCAGCCGCGCCCGATATCAACGCCAACCACGTAGCCAGCATCAGGATTTGGCTCGTAGAGCGTCGCTACGCGCCCTCCCTTGCTCGGTATCGACTGCCCGACTGCTCGTACCAGGCCCGCGCTCTCCAGGCTGGCGAGAGCCTGTGATACGGTTGGCTTGGAGAGCCTGGTGGCGCGGGCGAGCTGGGCACGCGACGTTGGTTTATGGCTGCGCAGATATTCCAGCAGCGTGCGCTCGTTAATCGCGCGCAGCAGCGATGGAGTTCCCGGCTGATATTCGGGGCGCAGTCTGCTATCAGTCGTTGTCATAAACGCTCTAGCTCCTTTGCGGCAAGACCTGTTCTGCTTTTCGCCATCATTGTAAACTATCTTTACCGGGTTGTAAAAAGGGTGTCTGGAATCCTGGCGCTCTTGCGCCAGTGCTATGCGCAGCGCAGCCGCGCAGGGAGAGATTAAGTGGATGGGACAGGCGCTTCGTGCCCGTTCCACACCACTTAATCTCTCAGATGAGCATTGCAGGTGCGAGGACGCGAGTGTGTCGAAAATCAGACACATTCTGTCCGGTAAAGTCCATTGACAGAACGAAGTTAGGAAACTATACTAACTTTATATTAGATTTTCATCTATTTTACTTCAGGAGGTGTCTTGTGAACCCTTCGAGCGCGGACGGGCAGAGCCACAGCCTGCCCTCGGAAACGACACAAAATGGAGCGAGCGAGCAGGCGCGAAGCGGCTTTATACGCAGCGTCAAACTGCCAACGGCAATCGCTATCAACATGACGCAAATGTGCGGCATCGGGCCATTCATCACTATTCCGCTCATGGTCGCGGCCTTCGCCGGTCCGCAGGCCATACTGGGCTGGATAGCAGGTGCAATTCTGGCACTGGCGGACGGCCTGATCTGGGCTGAACTGGGAGCGGCGATGCCCGGCGCCGGCGGCACCTACATCTACTTCCGCGAAGCCTTCCAATATCGTACCGGGCGCCTGATGCCGTTTATCTTTGTCTGGACGGCGGTGCTCTATATTCCGCTTATCATGTCTACCGGGGTTATCGGCCTGGTATCGTATCTCGGCTATATCTGGCCGAACATGAGCCAGTGGGAGATCTATCTCGTCTCCCTCGTAATTGTGGGCATTGTGCTATTTGCGCTCTATCGGCGCATTGAATCCATTGGTGTGCTCACCAACGTTTTATTCTGTATCATGCTGCTCTCAATCGGTCTGGTGATTATCGCGGCATTCACTCATTTTAATCCTGGCCTGGCTTTCACCTATCCCCCCAATGCTTTTACTCTCAATGGCGCCTTTTTTGCCGGTCTGGGAGCAGGGCTGATCGTGGGCATTTACGATTACCTGGGCTATAACACGACGGCGTACATGGGATCGGAGATCCGCAATCCTGGCCGCGTCATCCCCTGGTCCATCATCGTCTCTATCCTGGGTATCATGGTGCTCTACCTCGCGCTCAACATCGGCGTGCTGGGCGTCGTTCCCTGGCAGACCGTGGCGAAATCGTCCTCGATTGCCTCTCTGGTCCTGGAGCGCGCGTGGGGCAAAGGCATCTCATACGTCGTGACGGGCCTCATTATCATCACGGCGTTCGCCTCGGTGTTCGCGGGACTGCTTGGTGGCTCGCGTGTGCCATATAACGCGGCGCGCGATGGCGTCTTCCTGCGCCAGTTTGGAAAGTTGCACCCGCGTTACCATTTCCCGCACATCGCACTGATCGTCATGTGCATCATTACCGCCATTGGGGCCTTCTTCTCGCTCTCGGTGGTGATTAATATGCTCATCGCGGTGATGGTGCTCATCCAGAGCATCGGGCAGGTAGTGGCGCTGACGGTGCTGCGACGAAGGCAGCCCAACCTGAGACGCCCTTATCGCATGTGGCTCTATCCGTTGCCCAGCATTATCGCCCTCGTCGGCTGGGCGTATGTGTACTACTCGTCCGGCCTGCTGCCTATAGTGCTCTCGCTGGTCTGGGTGGCCGCCGGCGTCATCGCGTACCTGCTGTGGGCGCGCTTCGTCGAGCATACCTGGCCTTTTGGTCCCAAAGAGATCAAGGAGGAATACCTGGAGCAGCCTGAAGAGGCCGGCATCTCGGCCTGATCACAGCCAGAGGGTAAACTCATGATGTATGAGGACGCGCACGATTTCGTGGTCGCTATCGACTTCGGCGGCACGAAGACCGCCATAGCCACCGCTGATATGACGGGTGTCATTCTCCAGCAGGGGCGGCTTGATACCCTGGCTGCTCAGGGCGCACAGCAGATTCTTAAGCGCACCACCAGCGCCGCGCGGGCACTGATCGAGCGCACCGCAGCGGAGCGGGGAGGGAGCTGCATCGCGGCGGGCGTGGCGACGCCGGGCATCGTTCAGGAGCACGGGGTATTGCTCTCGCCAAACATCCCCGGTTGGGAGCAGGTATCGCTGCGCGAGACGCTGCGAGCGAATCTGGGCATGCCGCTGGTCGTGGCGGGCAACGACGTGAAAGCGGCGGCGCTGGCCGAGGCGCGCTGGGGTGCGCTCAAGGGGGTGGATCCTGGCGTCTTCCTCAGTCTGGGAACGGGGATCGCTGCGGCGCTGGTCATTGGCGGGCGGGTCCTCATTGGAGCACATGGCGCCTCTGGCGAGATCGGCTATAACCTGCGCAGCGTGCTGGATCACGCCGGGGCCGCGCAGGGACGCGCTCCGCTCGAAGAAGCCATCGGCGGGCGTTTTATTGGGGAGCAGGGTAGTTTCCTGCTGGGTGAGCAACTTGATGCTGCCGACCTGTTTGCGCATACGGATCTACGCGCCCGTTTCCTGGTGGACGAAGCGCTTGCCGAACTGGCAACGCACGTCGCCAACCTCGCCATCCTGATCGATCCACAGCGCATCGCTGTTGGCGGCGGGCTGATGCATTCGGGCGACGTGGTTATATCCGCGCTCGCGTTTCGCCTGGGCTATGCTGTACCCTTCCCACCGGAGATCGTACCTGCCCGGTTCCTGAACGATGCCTCGTTGTATGGTGCGATTGCCCTGGCCCTGACAGAAGCCAGGCAAGGAGAGAATCAATAGAGAGGCTGTCTATTGATTCTCTCCTTGCCTGGCAGGCATCGCTTTACCGGCTGTGGGCGAATTCTTTCTCGGATGCCTCACCGGTATCCCCAACCTTCCCTGACCGTGCCGCCGGGGAAGCCGGGGCGAATGGCACATCCTTGAGGAAGAACGTGATTAGCAGTGCAATCGCGGCGAAGACCAGCACTGCCACAAAGCCATGCTGGAGCGCGGTGGCGAGCATCTGCTTCCCAGCCGGATCGGTGGGGAGATGCTGCATCAGATTGCCGGAAACTCCGCTGTTGACGACAGTTCCTACAATCGCTATGCCCAGCGTAGCGCCCAGTTGCCCCAGGTAGCGCGTTGCCGCTGTGCTCACGCCCATCTGACTCGCGGGCAGCGCATTCTGGGCCGCCAGTGTTGGCACCATGAAGAAAACTCCGGTGCCGATGCCAGCCAGACTCATGAACACAATGGCTTGCACGAGGCTGGTCTGAGGCGTCATGGTTGTGATCAGAAAGCTGCCAGTAACCATGAACATACCGCCAGCAATCGCGATGATCTGATATCGTTTGAGCGCCCCGATGATCGGCCCGGCCGCCATTGCGCCGATAACCATACTGATCGAGAGCGGCGTCATCACCAGGCCGGAGACAGTGGGCGAGACGGCCAGCACACCCTGTAAAAAGAGCGGCAGGTAGAGCGTGAAGCCCATCAACAGCATCATTTGCAGCAGCGAGAGCAGCGAGGCTGCCGTAAAGACCTGGTTGCGGAAGAGGCCCAGCGGCAAAACTGGCTCCGCGGCTCTGCGCTCGACGATAAAGAACAGCGTGAGCAGGACGATGCCGATTGTCAGCGGGCCAAGCACCGGCGCGGATGTCCAGTTGTATGTCCGGTCACTGCCCAGGCTCAGCCCCAGCAGCAGGCTGATGCTCGCCGCTGCCGAAAGCGCGGCTCCCGGGAAATCGATGTGACGCACCGCTGCCCAGCCGGTCACGCTGCTGGTGCGCAACGAGACGTTGGCCGGCAGGAAGATCAGCAGCGCGATCAGCGCGATCAGACCAAGAGGCAGATTAATATAGAAAACCCAGCGCCAGCGCGTGGCGTCTGTAACCAGGCTGCCCATCAGCGGCCCATGTTCGGCCAGCCAGCCGCCAATCGTCGGGCCGATGAGACTGGAGAGGCCATAAACAATACCAAACAGGCTCATCCACCTTGCGCGCTCCGCCGGCTCGAACAGGTCTCCGATAACGGTGGCAACCAGGGCCATGCCCATGCCGGCTCCCAGACCTTGCAGCGCGCGGAAGAGGATCAACTGATCCATCGTCTGCGAGGCTCCTGCCAGCAGTGAGCCGAACAGGAAGAGGGCGGTGCCGCCCAGCAGGAACCATTTGCGGCCAAACTGGTCGGAGAGCTTGCCGACGATGGGAACCATCGTCATCGAGGCCAGCACGTAAGCCGTTACCACCCAGGTATAGCGATCCAGGCCATGCAGGTCGGCGATGATACGCGGCATAGCCGTGCCCACAATCGTCTGGTCCAGCGCTTCTAATAGTAGCGAAAGCATCAGCGCAACGATCACACTGGCTAAGGCGAAGCCCCGCAGATGGGCCTTGCCAGGATTAGCGGCGGTGAGGGGTGCGTTGGTCATTGAATATTACTCTCTTTCGTGCTTCATTTTAATTGACGTATTTCATGTCTGAAGTATACCCTGAAAGAAGGACGTAACCGGTCCTTCTTTCGCAGGGAATTTCTGCCAGCATAAGTTTCTCAACAATTAGATCTGCTATCTTTATTTCAAGATGTGGCTGTCCTTTTGGACAGAGAATTCGCGGTGTTCTCGTTCGCTCTCGCCGGGAGACTCGCGCGGCGGAGCCGCGTAAACAGAAAGGTGAAAGACCTGTACTGTTACTGCATCTTGAAACGCAGCGTTCGCGTGCTGCCATCATCGCTGAACTGGAGCGTCAGCAGACGATGCTCAGGATCGAAGCTCGCGCCGGGATGACCTTCCATCGCCTGCTCGTCCACGCCATGAAGCCTGATGACGATCTGCCGAGCGGGTGGAATGTAGGCGCCTTCGCGTGGGCCGATCTCAAAATCCAGCCGGCCCCCCGTCCGGCGCAGTGTGTAGCTCGTCGTGCAGAACTGACCGCGCTCGTACTCGAAGCTGCGACCATCATCCTCGTAGAGCGTGAATGTTCCATCGCCCGGATAGAGATCCAGCGTCAGCGGATCGAGCGCGCGCTCATCGGCGTAACTCAGATCCGGCCCGCCGGGGATAATCGCCCCTGCGCGAACGTAAAGCGGCATGCGCTCCAGAGGCGCGTGCGCCAGGAGATGCGCCGGCCCGGCGATCAATTCGTCGCTCCACCAGTCGTACCATGCGCCTGCGGGCAGGTAAACATAGCGATGCTCGCGCCCTGGGTGGTAGATCGGCGCCATGAGAAGCTGCGGCCCCAGCAGCGCCTGGTCGTGAAGCTGGTAGGTTGCGAGATCGTCCGGGAAGTGATAGAGCAGTGGCCGCAGGACTGGGGTTCCGTGCCGTGCCGCCTCCCAGAAGAGCGAGTAAAGATAGGGGAGCAGCCGGTAGCGTAGCCGCAAGAACTCGCGACAGATTGCCTCGACGCGCGGGCCGAAGCTCCAGGGTTCGTGATGTTCGGTTGCAATCATCGAGTGGCCCCGGCAGAAGGGTGACAGCGCGCCGAACTGCATCCAGCGGGCGAACAGGTCGGCGCTGGCATTGCCGACGAAGCCTCCGATGTCAGTGCCGACGAAGGGCACGCCCGATAGCCCCATGTTCATGAGCTGCGGCATCGCCATCTCCAGGTGCTCCCACCAGGAACTATTATCGCCCATCCAGCAGGCGCTCCAGCGCTGTATGCCGGCGAAGCCTGAGCGCGTAAGGACGAAAGGCCGCTCGCCGAGGTAGCGGCGCAGCCCTTCGTAAGAGGCGCGGGCCATGCCCTGACCATAGAGATTATGCACTTCGGCGTGAATCGTTTGCTCCCCTTCGGGACCTTGAATGGCGTCGAGATCAATCGTCCCTACCTCGCCGGTGCCCTGGCTGTACGGAAGCTCAAATACCGTTGGCTCGTTCATATCGTTCCAGATACCGCTGATACCAGCGTCCACGAATGCCTTCTGCATCTCGCCCCACCACTCGCGCACCTCTGGCCGCGTGTAATCGGCGAAAACCGAGTCATCGGGCCAGACGTAGCCGTGGAAGACCGAGCCATCGGCGCGGCGTATAAACGCGTCGCGTTCCATCCCTTCGCGATAGACGCGGAAATCGGGATCGCTCTTCACCCCGGGATCAACAATGGCTACAGTGTGGAAGCCGTTGCGGCGCAGGTCGCTCAGCAGTGTTTGTGGATCGGGGAAGCCCTGCGGGTTCCAGGTAAAGACGCGATAGCCGTTCATATGGTCGATATCCAGGTGGATCGCGTCGCAGGGGATGCCGCGCCTGCGGAATTCGCCTGCCAGCTCGCGCACCATCGATTCTGTTGCGTGGCCCCAGCGGCTCTGGTGATAGCCCAGCGCCCAGCGCGGAGGCAGCGGCATCGTACCCAGCAGCGCGGCGAAGCCCTCGCTCACCTGCTGCGGCGCCGGTCCAAAGACCACGTAATAGTCGAGTTCGCCGCCCTCGGCCTCCATTGTCCAGGTACCGGGCCGCCGCGCTCCCATATCGAAGCGGCTGCGCCAGGTGTTATTGAAGAAGATGCCATAGGCAAGGCCGTGCCGCAGCGCCATAAAGACCGGGATAGCGAGGTAGAGCGGATCGGTGCCAGGACCGTGACCGAGAGCCGGATCGGTTGCCCAGTTGATAAGCTGGCGATTGAGCTTGTCGAGTGGCCCGGTACGCTCACCGAAGCCGAAGAAGTGTTCATCGGCCTCGATACGCTTGGTGCAGGCGACGCGGCGAGTGCCTGCCTCCGGCTCGCCCCATTGCATGCCCGTCTCGTCGGCACAGAACGGCTTTCCCTCGGCATCGGCGAACGACAGGCTGCCCCGGTCTCGCTCGATCAGCACTGCCAGCGAGGCCGTTTTCAGCGTGAGCGCGCCGCCCGATTCCTCGATCTCGAAGGCTACCTGCGGGAACTGGTCGTCCGCGCGCGCGACAGCCCAGGAGCGGCGCGCGGCGAACGTCCCATCGGGCGCCAGCCGCACGCGAATCACGCGCTGCGTCAGCACCGTGATCGCAACGCGCGGGCCGCCAAAATCCAGAATGATTCCACGTCCTGCGCGTTCGTAGGAGCGCAGGGTTCCCAGGGTAGAAAAAGTTTCTTTCTTACTTAATTGACTCATGCAATGCCTGCTATATCTCTTAGCGTGAGTTTTAGTCTCTTATGAAACTACTCTCAGGCTTCATCACCGCCTCCGGTAGCCTGTCCGTTGATGGGGGTGACATGTGGGGCCACCTCAGGCGGCCCCACATGTCACCCCCATCAACGTTTGCGAAGTGCCGGAGGCGCTGAGGTGTCTGGGAGAGAGGGGATCTGAATAATCACCCTTTAACCGCGCCCGCCGTCAGGCCGGACACGATCCGCTTCTGGAGGAACAGAACAACGATCACCAGCGGAATAGTCACGATCACTGCCGCTGCGGCAATTTCACCCCAGGGGATAGTATGCTCGCCAGCAAAGCGCGTGACACCGACGGTGACGGGCTGCGCATGTTCATCGGTAGTCAGCGTCAACCCGAAGATAAAGTCGTTCCATACAGCGATAAAGGTGAGAATGGCCGCTGCGAAAACGCCGGGGGCAGTGAGGGGTACAATCACTTCCCACAGCGCGCGCATACGTGAAGCGCCATCCACGCGCGCGGCCTCTTCCAGATCTGGCGGCAGATCGCGGAAGAACGAGGTCATGAACCAGACCGTGATCGGCAGTGTCACCACCAGATCGGGGATCACCAGAGCGGCATACGTGTTGTAGATGGGAAGCGGTCCCGTGAAGAACACGAAGAGCGGTCCGACCATAGCAATAAAGGGTATCATCTGCACCGACAGCGTGATCCCCAGCACGAAGGATTTGCCGTGAAACTTCGTGCGGGCGATGGCATAGGCGCAAAGAATGCCAACGAATAGCGCCAGAACCGTCGTGATAGCCGCGATGATCGTGCTATTGATCAGGTCACGAATGAAGGTATTCGAGCTGAGATCGCTGACATAATTCTCCAGGCTAAAGGTGTGGGGAATCAGTGTGGGCGGAGAAACGTTCAGTTCAACTCCACTTTTTACCGACGTTGCGAAGGTCCAGTAGAGGGGCGCCAGTGAGATGAACACCACAAACGCCACCGCTAAATAGCGGATAATCTTGCCCCAGGGTATAGCATTCCTCGATCTGGCGGTAGGTACCCTCTCGCGAACGGCGGGGAGAGCTTGCTGCCTGGCAACCATCATATATCTCCTTTCCAGCTAGCGCCGCGTTACGCGCATCAGCATCACAAATCCCAGGCTGACAATCAATCCAATCAGGAAAAGCACCACCGAGGCCGATACGCCAGAAGCGAAGTCGAAGGTGGAGCGGGTAAACATATAGTTATACGAGTACGATGCGATGCTTTGCACCTGATTGCCGGCCAGCACATAGAAGAGATCGAACACGCCGAGGGAGGCAAGCGTTCGGAAGAGCAGCGCGATGACCAGCGGCCCCGAGAGCATAGGCAGCGTAATCGTCCAGAATTGCTGCCAGCGGCTGCTTCCATCCACGCTGGCGGCCTCGTACAATTCATTGGGGATGACCTGGAGGCCGGCCAGGATCAGGAGCGCCATAAACGGCGTCGTTTTCCAGACATCGGTAATGATGGCGGCGATGATGATGCCGCTATTCGTCTGCAACAACGTCGCGCCCGGCGCCAGGATATGGATCTGCTGGAGGATGTAGCTGACGACGCCTGTACGGTCATTGTACATCAGCAGCCAGATATCGGCTGAGATGACCGTAGGGAAAGCCCACGGGACAAGAATGGAGGCACGTACCAGGCCGCGCCCGGGAAACGTGCCATTAATGAGCAGGGCGATACCCAGCCCCAGGACCGTTTCCAGCGCGACACTGATGGCCGTGAAGACGAACGTTACTCCAATTGTACCGCGAAACGTGCTATCAGCGAAGAGCTGACTATAGTTGGTCAATCCGGTAAAGCTTGCGCTGGGGGAGAGCGGGTTGTTAAGAAGGCTGAGCCAGAAGGAGTTAAGGATGGGGTAGGCGGCCACCGCCAGAATCACGACGATGGTAGGCAGTACCAGGAAATATGGCAGGAGGCCGTTGCCCAGATCCAGACGTTCCCGTAGACTCGGCTTCCCGGACGCTTTTACCGCTTGTACAGGCGCCTGTACTTGTGCTTGTGTTGCCATACACTCGCTCCTTATGTTGAGGGGGTGCCGGGGTCCGGGGTGTTCCCAGAAACCCCTCATTGCTTCTCGCTACCGCAGGCGGTGGAGGGAACACCCCGGACCTCGCAGGGGGCTGACCGCCCCTTGCACCCCACTTCTCAAGCGGATCCCAATGTGGGATGATTTATGATACGAACCACAACCTTACTGTTTGTTCACGACGGTCTCCAAATCGGACTGCAATGCACTCAAAGCATCTGCCGGG
This sequence comes from Ktedonobacteraceae bacterium, assembly GCA_035294325.1. Lineage (GTDB taxonomy): Bacteria > Chloroflexota > Ktedonobacteria > Ktedonobacterales > Ktedonobacteraceae > DATGLE01. The sequence continues at coordinate 21,268 of DATGLE010000272.1, forward strand.
CTGGCCTGTTTGGTCAGAGCGCTGTGAACACGCAACTGGATGGCCTGGCTGATGTCCGGGTAGACGGGAGAGACAGGCCGGGGGAGTCCCGTCTGTACTATCGACTGCATCTTGCTGAAGAACGGGTACTTGGCTAACACGTCCTTGTCCGTGTAGATGCTCGTGAGGCAGGATAGCAGCGACAACTCCAGGGCGAAGGTCTTCTGCGGCTCCGGGCTTAACATGTAGTGGATGAACTTCCAGGCCGCATCGGGGTTCTTGGAGAAGGCGTTGATGCCATACTGCCAGCCGCCGATGTTCGAGTGGCCGGTGGTATTGCTGCCTCCGTAGAGCATAGGATGCTCATCGAACTTGTTGGGGATCTTCGAGGAACTGGGATCATTGCTCAGCGCGATGGCGTAGGGCCAGTTGCGCATGAAGGCGGCATCGCCATTCTGCCACGCGGCCAGCGCCTGCGTTTCCTGATAGGTCGTCACCGCGGCGGGCGAGATTGTGCCCACCCAACTGACCATCTGCGTCAGTGCCTGCACAGCCTCCGGGGTGTTGACCGTGACCTTCTTGGGATCGTTGGGATCCAGCACGTTGCCGCCGTAGCCGTAGAGGACCTCGCAGAAGTCGCAGACCAGTCCCTCGTACTGCGCACCCTGCCAGACGTAGCCAAACTTCGTCTTGGAGGGGGAAGCGGCCTTTGCCATGTTCGTCAGATCATCCCAGGTGTTGGGAGGCGTTGAGATGACATCGGTGCGGTAGTAGATCAGCCCGACATCGGTACGATACGGTGCCGCCCACAACTTGCCGTTGTAGGTGCAGCCCTTGAGTGGGCCTGGCAGGTAGTTCGCGCGCTCGCTGGCCGGCCACTTATCATCCAGGGGAACGGTCCAGCCATTGGCGCCAAACTCAGCAGGCCAGATGATATCCATAGGAAATACGTCGATGGAACTGCCACGAGCGCGCAGCATGGTCGTGAGGATGGTCAGGAGCTGATCGGTAGTGGCGGGGGCATTGTTGTTGTAGGTGACATGGACGCCGTTGTTCTGCGCGTTAAACTTTTTTACAAGTCCGGCGTAGACGCCATTGGTGTCCTTTTCGAGATAGTTGATGTTGACGGTTTGCCCGTTTCCGCCAGTACTGTTGCTGGTGCCACCGCAGGCTTCCAACAGGGAGACAGCGGCGCTGCTGCTCAGGCCGACGGCAACAGCGCGCTCAAGGAATGTCCGGCGCGTTATGCGTCCGGCACGGATTTTGGTGATGATTTCGTCGATGACTTCACCTTGCTCCAGAATCATGTGGAATCCTCCTTTGGACTAATGTTGACTCACGTAAGCCGGCGGAAGCACTATGCATTATTATACACATGCCAGGCCCTCCTGCCTACGCTTTAAACGTGGTACGCAGGCTTTTCAACGTCATAATGTCTGTGTAGGGGCAATGCGAGCATCACCTGTCCGGGGGGCAGGGGCCGCTTTTTCACGCCGATCCTGCGTCCATTGTTGGAGGCATCAGGCGGGCTTGCTGCGCAGCGCCCCTACAGCAGCGCCTCTCAGCAGCGCCCCACAGCAGCGTCCCTCAGCAGCGCCCCACAGCAGCGCCTCTCAGCAGCGCCTCTCAGCAGTGCCTCTCAGCAGTGCCTCTCAGCAGCGCCCCTACAGCAGCGCCCCTACAGTGGCCCAACGTCTTCCTAAAAACATGTACCCCGCTATTCAGCCAAAAAGATCGGATAGTATATATACGATAACTGTGCTGAAATTCTTCCCTATGCTCAGCGCTCCTGCACTCTCCACAATTGCCGCGTATCGATGTGCAGGCGGCCATCGGGCAGAACACAAACGTCCGCCGGGTCAGACAGGCCCCCGCAGAAGTTACCCGCCTCGTCCCACTGGCGCCATGCCATGAAGCGGGGCGCGCCGGCGCTATCGCAAACCAGCTTGCCGGCATAGTAGGTGCCGCTGGCATCGGCGACAAGCGGCTCGCTGGTAAGTGGGACGTAGGGGCCGGTGAGACTGCTGGCGACAAGATAATGTGTACCTGACCAGCCCGCGCTCCCCGTGCGGAGCAACCGCGCGGAAGCATGCCGGGCTGTGCAGAAAAGCAGGTAGTATCGCCCGTTCAATGCGACGACCTGGGGAACCTCCATCTCGGTGAAGTCGCCCGCCACGTTCACCGGCGGCAGTACCTCCCAGTTCAGGAGATTTGTTGAGCGCGCCAGGCCGATCACGCCGCGTCCATCGAATGGGCCGCTATTGACGCGCGCGGCCAGGAACATATAGTAGGTCTTCTCCCCGGCAGCGTACACGACGTAAGGATCGCGCCAGGTCTGCGCCTCTAATTGTTCGGCGCTCTGGGCTTCGTACCAGCGCGTATCTACTTCAAGCAGGGGATTGCCAGGATGCCGTTCCCAGTGCGTCAGGTCACTGGAGATCGCCAGCCCGATGCGCTGGACCAGTCCTCTCTCGGCCTGACATGTCGCGGTATAGAACAGGTAGGCCAGATCGTCGCGCACTATCACGCTCCCCGTCCAGATAACCCGGTCATCCCAGCTGCCGGGCCGGCCGGCCTCCAGGGCGGTTCCACAGGGTTCCCAGTGTCGCAGATCGGGGGAAACCGCGTGTCCGATGGTGGATGTGCTGTGACGCAGTTCCGGGTCGCGCAGCGTGCGCGGCGCTTGCAGGTAGAACAAATGGTAGAGTTCACGCGCATCGCTCCATTCGTGCGGTGTGACCAGCCAGAAATCCCACAGGTAATGCTGTTCGGGGATGAAAACCACGCTCTGCTCCCTATCCCTTTGAGCTGAATGCAGCAACGCTGCGCACAAAATTTGTTTGCCTGCGAAGAAGAAATATAAAAACGTTTCCAGTGCCCGGTACTAACGATACCATAAGATCTCTGATTTGTAAAGAGGAATGTACCGTTCTTTCTGGCAGTTCAGCGCCTGCGGCGCCAGTCTCCTTGCTCTGATAACAGGGGAATCGCCTGTGGCGTCAGGTCCGTTTCCTTCTCTCCCGGACGAGCCATCGGGGGTAACGAGGAGTGCAAACAGGTGGCGAGCACTTATAGCTGATCTTTACCTTTACAGCGGCGCCGGTCTATGCTAGACTAAATGAAGTAGGACCAGGGGGAAGGTGGAAACGCTTCCATGAAACGCCTACCGCGAGAAAGATTACCTTATGCCAGTTACCATTCATGATGTTGCGCGAGAAGCCGGCGTCGGCATTGGCACCGTTTCGCGGGTTGTCAACAACCGCCCCTATGTCAAGCCAGCGACGCGCGAACGAGTGCTGGCCGCTATCAACAAACTGCAATACAAGCCGGATCCCATTGCGCGCAGCATGATTTTGAAGCGCACCGGCGCCATTGGGGTGATCGTTCCCTTCTTCACGCGTTTCTTTTTCATGGAGGTGCTCAAGGGAGTCGATGCGGCTCTGACGCGACGGGGGTATGAGCTGGTGCTCTACAATATCTCGAACAAAGCGCAGCAGGATCGCTATTTCGCCGGGCTGCCGATGCTGCGCAGGGTTGACGGCCTGCTGGCGCTCTCGCTGACTCCAGATGAAGATGACGCCCGCCGTCTGCACGAGGTCGGGCTGCCCGTTGTGCTGGTTGATGCCTATAGTCCCCTGCTTACCTCTATTGTCGTTAACAATATCGATGGGTCGTACCTGGCGATCAAGTATTTGATCGAAAACGGGCACAGGCGTATTGGCTTTATCAATGGCATTATCGAAGGCAACTTCAATCGCCCGTTTAATCCGGCCAATGATCGCCTGATCGGGCTGCACCGCGCGCTGGGTGAGGCCGGGCTGCTCTTTGAGCCAGAACTGGTTCTGGAGACCGAATGGTCCCGGCAGGGGGGACGAGAGGCGGCACTGCGATTGCTTGCCCTTCCCCGGCCTCCCAGCGCCATTTTTACCGCCTCGGATATTCAGGCCATCGGCGTGCTCGAAGCAGCAAAGGCGCTCAATATCGTCGTGCCGGACGAGCTGTCGGTTATTGGCTTTGATGGCATCGAGATGGCGGAGTTCCTCGATCTAACCACGATGGTGCAGCCGATGTATCAGATGGGGGAACTGGGAGTGAAGAAGCTTATGGAGAGGATCGAGCATCCTGGCAGTCCGCCGGAACTGCTGCGCCTGGATACGCGATTGCGCGAGGGGCATACCGTGAAGAAGATATGCAGCGCATAATCATTGTCTGCAACCTTGCGCAAGTTCAACCGTTACATTACTAGAAGACCGTGACAAGAGATCTCGATTCATAACGCGATGTGCAAGGATTCCTGACTGCTCACCGCTGCGCGGTTCGCCAGGGAGGGGAGCCTGCGGGCAGAGCGCCTGCGGCGCTCTGCCCGCAGGCTCCCCTCAGAAAGTGCGCCGCAGGCGCACAAAAACGTGCACATTGGCTTACACATGGGCAATGGAAAAGGTGACTGATTATTACGCGGTGCTGGGCGTCGACGAGAATGCTTCGACGGAAGCCATCAAGAAAGCTTTCAAACATCTGGCGCTGCACTATCACCCGGATGTCTACAAAGGCGAAGATGCGCAGGAGCGCATGCGCGAAATCTTGCTTGCCTATCAGACCTTGAGCGATCCTGAGCGCCGCCGCAGCTACGATCTGCGTCGCACGGGACAGGGACGTGCGCCGGGCCGTTCCGCGCCGGCGTCTGCCTCTGGCGAGTCCGCCGCGACTCCACGCGATCCACAGCGCGCCTTCGCGTTCCCTGCCCTCAACGAAGCCGCGCCGGCCCAGATCGACCTGGGCGACCTCACCTATCTGCTCTCTCCCAGAGAAGTGCGCCGGCTGAAAGAAGATGGCATGTTGCGCGGCGCTAAAACTCCGTCTTCGGGAGAGATCTGCTATTGCCATCGCTGCCATTACCGGTGGCGGGCTAATTCGCCGCCGCCTGTGTGCCCGAAGTGCTACGCGCGAGACTGGCGCGAGTACCTGCTGCTGCGCTGCCAGCACTGCCACGCGGTCTTTGAGAGCGAGCAGATTCGCTACGAGATCGGTTCGGTGCGCTATGGCGGCGGCTCGCTCTGCCCGCCCTACGAACTGTTTCCCCTGTGTCCCTCCTGCGGCAAAGCCGAATGGTGTCCCGCCGAGGAGGAGCGCCTGTGGAACGTGCGTGACCGTGCGGCCAGGCGAGCCAAATGGCGGCGGCGTTTCGGCCTGTGATCTGACCCGGGGCAACGATCATTTCCGCTCTTTCATACCCTTCTCAATCCTGAATCCCTGCTTGCTCCGCTCGTTGAAGCCTCCGACCATGTTGATGACAATGGTATAGCCCGGCGACTGGAGCACGTCCGAGTCGCCAGCGCAGATTGAGCGCGGGTCCGTTATCCCAGTTTGCCGCCGGCAGCGTAGACGATGCCACCCCAGAGATGCGCCAGGAAAAGCGGCTCGCTATAGCTCTCGATGGTATGCCCCATCGCGGTGTACCAGGCGCGCCCGCCATCAAACGTATGCTCCCAGGCAATGGGATGGTTGGCGCCCATCACCCCACCATGGTAGGTTGCCTCGTCGACGGTCAGCAGCACATGGACGGAGCCAGTTGGATTAGTGGCGAAATTGTACCACTCATCCGTGCGCACCCAGGTGGCCGGGAGCATAGAGGTCGAGGGCGTATGCGGATCGACCACATGGACCGTAGCGCGCACGACCTTTGAATGTCCATGCACGCGATCAAAATAGGCTCCCACGAGTCGCCCGTACCAGGGCCAGTTATATTCGGTATCGCTGGCCGAGTGAATGCCGGCAAAGCCACCGCCGGAGTGAATATAGCGCTCCAGGGCAGCGGCCTGATCGCTATTCAGCACTGTGCCGGTAGTCATCAAGAAGACCACGGCGGCATAGCGGGCGAGGTTCGCGGTGGTAAAGACGTGGGAATCCTCGGTAAAGTCAATGGCGATGTGATGCTGCTGGCCCAACCTGCGCAGGGCCACAATGGCCGCCGGGATCGAATCATGGCGAAAGGCCGCTGTCTTTGAAAAGACCAGGAGCCGGGCGGGTTGCGCCTGCGCTGAAGCCGGACCCGAGTTGCTGGCTCCGCAGGAGGGCAGGATCAGACAGGCCAGCGCCAGCCAGCCAATCAGCGGCCAGTGCAGGATCTGCTTCATGTTCTTCTCCTGACCATAGTTCTTTATTGCTCCGTCCCTGGTGGGGGGGAGCCACCATCTCTTGCCGGGCACTCGTGCGGCTGCGCCGCGCAAGGGAGAGATAGTATGTTTGAGGCAGGCGCATCGCGCCTGCCTCAAACATACTATCTCTCTGGCGAACGCCGCAAGCGCGAGCAAATAAGAGGGTTAGATACTGGATACCTTCTGTGATAAGATATATGCCAGGAAGGATTTTTGCAAGTCAGTGGCAAAACAGGAAAGGCGACAGGTCGATTCTATGGATGCCGCGAGAAAATATCGAATCTATGACTTGAAGACAGGCCAGGTAGTAGCGCTCATGGATGCTGATGGCACGCTTCACGACACCGGGAACCCGCAGGCCATAGCGGAACTGAGGGAGCTATTGCAGCGAGAACTCATCGTGCGGGATAGACAACTCGGCTATGGCGCCGGGGACCAGGACGAGGGCTATGAACTCCTCCCCGAGGAGAGTATGTGCTACTTTGGGATGGTCACGCTGCGTCCTGGTGATCCAGAGTATCTTCCCGCATTTCTCAACTGCCTGCCCTCCCTCAGCACTTACGAAGCGCGTGCAGTTGGGGACTGACTATTTCCGTCTGGGATGGGAGATCTGGCTACACCTCTAACGCATCCAGGTATGCCATTTCCATTCTCAAGAGGATATTCAGCAGGGCATTCACGGCATCGTCTCTCTTGCGATAAAAGTCTCGTTCGCTCATTCCCAGGTAGCTTGCCAGCTGCTTGTTTGACCGCCGATCCCGTTTAAAATAACAACTCTGGAGGATGGTGTGCATCTGCCCCTCTGGAGAAGTGGCGCTGTGGGGGCCGGATGGTCGCAATTGAGACAGGGCATCTTCCAGGAGCTTGTAGACGCGCAGCCCTCTTTCAGCGACGGTGAGATTTTCGGCCTGCTCGTGCCCATCAATAATGCTGAGATTGCTCAAATGGGATTCCCCCAGGAACGTAAAGTCGTCCAGCCTGTCCAATACTTTGCGTAGATACTCTATCGTCAGGTGACTGGCGGTCGTTTTTGTCTTATCCCGCACAAACTTGCGGAAGAGAGCGCTCTCACTGAGTTCAGGTATTTTCCGTTGTTGAGGACTTTTGCGCAGCGCCTCTCTCCTGAGCTTTTCCGGTTTATCCGCATCGAGATGCTCCCATGCGTATGTAAAATGCGGAAGAAGATCTTCGTATATCTGCCTTGCGAGCCGCTGGAAATTCAACCTGTTGCTGGACTGGCTCTTCTGCTGGAAGAGGAAGTAGCACGCACGTTGAATGTGGAAAGGATGACGGCCCGCTACCTCCAGAACAAATTGAACTTCGCTCTCAGTGAACGGGCATCCGGCGGTCTTTGCCGGTTCCGTGATGAGCGCTCGCGCGGCCTCTTCCGTGAGTGGCCCGAGATGATGATGGTTGAAAATGTTGAAGAAAGGCGAGCCAACAATAGCCGAGTGTGAGATCTGGTCCAGGGATGCGAGAGAGGCCGTAACGTAAGAAACCTTTCCGGCGTTCGCCTGAGCGCGCAGAAACGAGAAAAAGTCGGGATTAAATTGTGGGTTGCGTACAATAGCATCAAACTCATCCAGCAACAAGACCGGGTGCAAACCTTGCAAATTGATCAGATTTAAGAGATGACTGAACCGGTCGCTGCCGGCGCCCCGGAATGTTTCCAGGGAAAGTTTCAATTGACTCTGTTGCAGAAGCTGTTCACAGACGATGGCAAAGAAATCCTCAGGCGTTCTTTGAAGATGTTCTTCCAGATTCATAAAGATCAGAAGGTGCTCATTTAACGCAACCCCCACGCGCTGCTGTATCTCGGGCAGGCAGCAGCAGGTCAGGAGGGATGATTTGCCGAGCCGTCGCAGGCCGATAATAGCCATGCTCTGTCTATCTAAGAGTGCATTATACAAGAGTGCTAAAGAGTCTTCCCGCCCAAAAAACATTTCGGCGCTACGGATGGCAGTCAGTTGTCCGTAGGGATTGCGATGTTTAGGATCAATGAGCGGTGCCATACAACCCTCCTGTGAATACAGCCTGAGGTTCAAGACTATAGTATAAGCTATCAAAAGCTATTTATCAATTGACACTTGACTTTACTGTCCTTTGTCCATAATAGACTCGATTGGTCCCTTTGCTTCGAAAAGACTCTGCCAGCATTCTGTCAGCCCCGCACAGTTGAATTCTGGCAGAAATCTGGCAGAATCTGCGGCTCGTAATTTTCAGCGTCGGGTATATAATTGCGCTACAGTTCATTGTCCCTGGTGGCCCTTCTCCGACTGATCTGGAGGAAAGTATGCTGAAACGGAGATGCCTTTCTGAGTGGAGGCAAGCATGACTGCTACATCGCGCAAGAGTCCCGCACAGAGGGCTATACTAAGCCTGCAACGAGCGCTGCGATTGGGATTAACCGTTGTCACCGAGCTGTGGAACTATCCGGCGGGCGACTGGGTTTCGAGCGTCCATGCCGCTGACATCGATGGGGATGGGGATGTTGAAGTACTGCTCACGGCGAGGGATGGCAATATCTATATACTAACGAAGCGGGGCCTGTTAAAGCGCAAGCTGAAGCCGGCGGGGGAATGGGCGAGAACCATCCGGGGCATTGATAATGCGGAAGCGGTAGATAAAACGCGCATCGTAATAGGGTTAAGGGATAGTACAGTTCAGGCTTTTGATGAAACCGGCGGACTGCTCTGGGAATATCAAACCGGGCACGTGGTACGGCAGGTACGCGTGTCTGATATCGACCAGGACGGGAAAACCGAAATACTGGTTGCCTCCGAGGATCAGTATATCTACGCTCTTTCTGGCGAAGCCGGCGAGGTTCTCTGGAAGTATAGAGCCGGGGACCGCGTGCATACGGTCCATGTTGCCGATGTTGACGGCGATGGCCTGGTCGAGGTGCTCGCTGGTTCGAGTGATAAGCACATCTATGCTCTTGATAGCCGGGGCCGGCTCAAATGGAGACACGATGGAAAAAGCGAGATACATTCTATCTATGCGATCGATCTCGACGCGGATGGTCAGGTCGAGATCCTCTATGCCACGGATGGGAAAGAACTGTATGCCATGACGGCTAAGGGCAGGAGAAAGTGGCGCTTTCAGTCCGACAACCGCATTCTTTCGCTCGCTGTTGCCGATCTTAACTACGATGGACGGCTCGAAGTCATCGCGGCTTCGGAAGACAAACATCTCTATGTGCTCGACGAGCAGGGCAAATTAATATGGAGGCATAATCTCAATAGCCGTGTTTTTAGCGTATACGCCGCCGATATCGATAATGATAATCTGATCGAAGTCCTTGCGGGTACCGAAGACAGCCTGCATGTGCTGCGTATTGAACTGATGAGGGATCTGCGCCAGAAAATATTTACCTCTTATAAAAAGCTGGGCTACCCACGATTCTCTGAGTTAGAGTTATCCTGGACCGAAATTGCTCTGCTCCAGGATCTGGTAAATCACTGGCGGCATGATGAGCAGCAGCTCACCCTGGAGAACGCGAAACAGCTTGCAAGATCAGGGAATTACTTGCAGGCTCTCTCGGAGTTGATGCTGCTTCACCAGCAAAAAGTGCAGGTGCTCTGGCACAGAAAGGTGGGCCGTATTCGCGCTGTCTTTTCTGGCGACCTGAATGGCGATGGGCAATTGGAACTGGTAGCGGGTACGGATGATGGTGGAGTCTATGTCTTCGATGCGGGAGGGGAAGAAGTATGGTCTTACATCTGCGATGATCGTATCTGGACGGTCTATGTAGGCGATGTTGATCTTGATGGGATGATTGAAGTCGTAGCCGGGTCCGGGGGCGGCCAGCTCTATGTTTTCAGTAATACCGGGAAGATCAAGTGGCAGAGCAAATTGGGGGATTGGATCGAAAGCGTCTATATCAACGAAATGAAGCATAACGGATACGCCGAGCTTGTTATCGGTTTGAGAGGCCATCGTGGCAAAATACAGATCTATAATCACAACTTCGAACCTGCTGTCAGATCGATCACAACTCCTAATGGGGTTCGCGTCGTGGGTACACACGATTTAAACGGAGATGGGGTAGCAGAGATTATTGCCGGGGGGGATGACGATAATGTCTATACGTATAGAAGGGATGGCAGCCTGCTCTGGTCGTACCGAACGGGAGACCGCGCGCGAGGATTGGTGATCAGAGATATTGACGCGGATGGACATATGGAAATTATCGTCGGCTCCGAAGACCGTAACGTACATGTGCTGGATAGCGCGGGGCACCTTAAATGGCGTTATTACACTCCTCATCGCGTGCTGAGTGTGAATACGCTGGACCTGGATCAAAAGGGAGAAATAGGGGTTTTCTTCGGGACCGATGATGGGAACGTTCTCTTTTTCACCAGGACAGGCGACTTGCTCTGGAAATATAAGGTCGGTGATCGTGTCTGTGGCGTTCAGGCCGCCGACTGTAATCGGGACGGCAAAGTTGAGATTATAGTTGGCTCAGAAGATCTCATGCTGCATCTGCTCCAGGTATTGGATCAACGGGAGATCGTGGATGAAATGGAGCGATGCTGGCAGGCTCTTCTACAACAGGAAGGCCGCTCTAACGGGCTGGTCTATGATCTGGCGCGCAGCCCTGCTCCTCCGCTCCGCTCTTTTGCCCTCACCAGGATTGTTGCCCAGCCAGTGCTCCAGGAGCGCGATACGGCGGCTCTGCAAGAGCTTGTTCGTGATACTTCTGGTGATGTCCGCACAGTTTTTGCGCAGGAGATTGCCAGACTATATCAGGTCAATCCTGGTCTATCGCGGCGCTTCATTGATGCCCTGCATCGTGATCCAGAGCGCGATGTAAGGTTAGCCCTGGTTGATAGCATGCTTGCTATCGCACAGATAGACGAGAACGCTGGTTTTCAATATCTCGAACGATTTAGCAAGAGCATCGACGCCTGGATCCGGCGAGCCGTTGTGCGCAAGCTCGATCAACTGGCGGAAGCATCTCCCCGCCAGGTTTTCCGTCTCCTTCTGAATCTTATTCATGATGAGACGGAGTGGATACGCCAGGAGGTTGCCCGTGCGCTTGCTCACTATTTCGATCTGCACGAGGAAAACCTGATCACAGAAGCTCGCCTGCTCATTACTCGGGAAGTTGACCTGCTCATCCTGAAAATGATTGCCTATTGTGCCACAAAAGCATCGGTAAGAGATATCTTTCTTGCCGCCATTGACATGATAGAGAACCTCAATGAGAACAATATCATGGAGAGGCTGGAGAAGGCGGTACGAACCTTTGAGACAATTCGATCTCTTAAACATGGAGACCAGTTATGGCGGATCTATGATGAATTATATCGTTTACAGCGTATGAGAACAATAGAAGATATTACGCGCTATAAATGTAGGATATGCCAGGAAGCTCTCAATGACATCGGACAGCTAGGAATCATCATCAATGTGCTTGGTCAGTTGCAAGAGGTTGCCGGGATTATGGCAACCTATCTGAAGCGCGAACGAGTTGGTGATCGCCTTGCCAGCTTGCTAGAAGCGACCTCGGTCATCGAAAAAATCAATGCAGACCTGGAGCGCCAGCTCTCGGAGCTGAGAGGAGAGAGGTCCACCTTCCCGGAGAGCCTGATCCTCGAAACGCTCCTGTCAACCTGGCGCAAGATGATTATAGGGGAACTGGGCCGCTTGAGAGGAAGGGCTAATCTCAAGCCTGAATTGCGTACAAAAACCGCCTTGAATGAAGAAGAGGTTGGAATCAGACTCGACGTTCGCAATGATGGACGCAGCCCGGCTGACGATGTGCGTGTGCATTTGAGGGAGAGCGATGCTTTTGAAGTGATCGGTAAAAATAGTTTCACCTTTGAAACTATTCCCGTATCCGATACCATTGCAGCCGAGTTCACCATCAGGCTAAAAGACGCCTCACCGCGCCTCTCCTTCGAACTCACTTACACGGATGCCGAGTCCAGGGAGAAAACACTCGTTTTTAGTGATCGGCTGGAGGCCCGTGAGGTTGACCGCGAGTTCAAGCGCATTCCGAATCCTTATTCGATAGGTACGCCCATTCAGACGAGCGATATGTTTTATGGCCGGGAAGAAGATCTGGCGATGTTAACGGAAGATCTTACCTGCACCACAACGAACATGGTGGTGGTCTTATTTGGACAGCGCCGTTCTGGGAAATCAAGCCTGCTGTACCAGTTGTTGAACACCTCAAGTCTCGATCCTCACATTCCTATCTACATCGATATGCAGCATGAGACTCTGGACATGAGCACTGCCAGGTTTCTGTATCATCTCGCCGTAGCTATCCATCGCAATCTCAAGGTCAGAGGAATAGAAATCGATCTACCGGACATGAAGTATTTCGTTGAAGATCCAACCTATGCCTTCGACCAGTACTTAGATACCCTGGATGTGACCCGTAAGGAGCGAAAACTTATAATTATGCTAGATGAGTTTGAGATCCTGGAGCAGAAGGTGAAGGAGAAGGTACTGGCGGGAGAATTTTTCGAGTACTTACGCAGCTTGATGCAGCATCGCAGAGGTATCAATTTTCTTCTTTCCGGCACTCATACCATTGAACAGCTCACCAAAGAATACTGGTCCGTTTTCTTCAACATTGCTCGCCATCACCGACTCTCCAGGCTGGGGGACGAAGCCGCCAGGCAATTGATTACCCACCCGGTCAAGGGCTATCTGGAGTACGATCCGCTGGCAGTCGAGAAAATCAGGCAACTGGCAGCAGATCAGCCCTATTTTATCCAACTGATCTGCCGATCCCTTATCGCCCACGCTAATGAAGTTCGCAAGAGCTATGTCACGATAATCGATGTCAACACCGTGCAGGATCGCGTTATGGAGACTGGTCAGGTTCACTTCAAGTGGCTGTGGGGACAGACTTCGACGGAAGAGCGGCTGGTGTTATCGACAATCGCGCAGGAGGGTGGCGAGGAAGGGCGGCCCTTATCCCTCAAAGATATTGAAGAGGTCTACTATAGCTATGGTTTGCCCTTTCGTCAGGAAAGGGTGCTTCAAGCTCTAGAGAACCTGGCCGAGATGGATATTGTAGAAAGGGGGCATGAAGGAATGCTCTTCACTATTCCCATCGGGTTGACTCGCAGATGGCTGCGCGAGATCAAATCTCTCAGACGCGTCATGTTCGAAGAAAACCTTTTATCATACTAGGAATACTCTCGAGGTTTCTCCGAGCCAATTCCTTTCCACTAAGGTGATCTCCGAGGGGGGATTTACCTTACTCCCAAATTTAAAGTACAGGAAGGTCCGTATTGTATGCAACCAGCTATCGTTGTAACTGGCGGAGCCGGTTTTGTCGGCGTGAATCTGATTCAATATGCCTGCACAAAGGGCTATCGCGTCATCATTATCGATACTAAAGACAGGCTCCATCGCCTGGAAAGTATGGGGATTTTTCCTTCTTCTCAACTCATTTTCTCTGCGCTGAACCTGGCTGAGAGGCATTTTTCCCTGGAAGAAGATATAGACGCACTTATTCATCTGGCAGCGCTTCCGCAGGTGGATTATTCGCTGTATTACCCCGCGCGGGTGGCATCCAATAATTTCGAAGCAATTGTGAACATGCTGGAGTTTGTGCGAGAGCGCAAGATACCCATTCTCTTCACCTCTTCTGTAGAGATATATGGGGGAAATGGTGGAGCACTACTATGTGAAGAAGACGCCTACAATCCTCTTTCCCCTTATGCTGCCTCTAAAATGGCCGGTGAGGGGCTTTTAAGATCGTATAGAGCTTCTCTGGGTGTGACCGGGAGTATCGCACGTTTGACCAATTTATACGGACCCTGGCAGGCGCCCGACAGAATCATCCCCCGCTTAATCACGCAAATTCTGTCTGATTACCCCTGCGAAGTAGATGGAGGAAGGCTGCGCGATTTTCTCTACGTGGAAGATGCAGTGACGGCTCTCCTGAGTATCGTCGAGCATGCGTTATGGGGTGAGACCTTTAATATCGCGTCCGGGCATGGATACGACAATTTTCAGGTTCTCTCCCTGCTTGAGAAGGTTGCGGGGAAAGCGATACAAGCCTCTTACAGCGATAAGAAGCGGGGCGATGGCAGAGGAGAAGCGCTGATTGCATCTTCTGAAAAACTGCAAAAGGCCGTGGCATGGCGTCCTTCCACGCCTTTGCAAGAGGGACTCAAGCTGACCTACGACTGGTATGCCTCGCACATGGACTGGTGGAAACAGTTCGACCAGAACATCAGATCAGATCGAATGGGACCTCAATTCCTTACCGATCACACTTACGATCTTTGATGAAGGGGAGGAAGAGATGTCTTTCGTAGAAACGTTCAGTTCAGGCGTTGAGGCGAGCCGCAAACCAGAATGTATTATCGCAAGCAATCGCGGGCCGATAGAATACTATGTCGATGACGGCCAGTACAGGATGCGCCTGGGAGCGGGCGGACTTGTCACCGCGTTACTGAACGCTGTTCAACGTCACCATGTATCCTGGATTGCGCTGACCATGACCTCGGCTGATCGACTGGGCGTGCAGGCAAATCAGCAGCTCTCTGCCGATATTCTGCCACCGGTATTCACCGGGATGAAGCTCCGCCTGCTCAGTATTCCAGAGGAGGCTTACGAGAAGCACTATTACGGCATCAGCAATCATGTTCTCTGGTTCGCTCAACACGAACTGCTCGAGCCGATGGCGGGTACAACGTTTACACAGCAGACGCGCGACGACTGGGAGCATGGCTACTATGTGGCTAATGAGGCCATCGCCAGTGCAATTATCAAAGAGCTGAAGACATGGGGGGTGGAGACTCCGGTCATTATTCAGGATTATCAGCTCTATCTCGTGGCTGGAATGGTGCGCGAGCAATGTCCCGGCGCGCGTCTGGGCCATGTCATTTATATTCCCTGGCCTGATGCCCGTTACCTGGCTATGCTGCCTGACTACATGGTGCAGTCGATTTATCGCAGTATGAGCACGAATGACTTCATCGGCTTCCAGACCTTGAACGACGCCAGGAACTTTCTCAATGGGGCCGCACGCTTTCTCTCCGGTGCGCAGGTGCATTGGGACAATACCAGCACGAGCCGGCCCGGCGTTCTGCGCTGGCAGGGGCGCAGCATCCAGATCTGTCTGTACCCTGCCATGCTCTCCGCTGATTACTTCCAATCTGTCATGCAATCGCGGGAGGCCGGGCACGAAAAAGAGGCGCTGCGCTCGCAGATGCTTAAGGGTGAGATCGGGCAACTCGTAGTCAGGGTAGACCGGATAGAGCCAACCAAGAACATCGTTCGCGGTTTTCAGGCATACGAGCATATGCTGGAGAGGCATCCTGAACTGTGTGGCCGCGTAACGTTCCTTGCTCTGCTCGTTCCTTCGCGAGAGAACCTTGAAAATTATCGCGTGTATGAGCGCGAGGTGCGAGACATCATTACGCGCATCAATGCCCGCTACGGGCGATCAGACTGGCTGCCGATTATTGCTATCTTTGGTAATAACCGGGCGCGCGCTCTGGTGGGCTTACAACATTATGATGTTCTACTCGTCAATCCTGTCATCGATGGAATGAACCTGGTTGTCAAGGAGGGCGGACTGCTTAATCAGCGTTCCGGCGTGATTGTCCTTTCGCGCACGGTTGGCGTTCACGATACGCTTGGTGATTACGTCCTCAGCATCGCCCCTCTGGACATCGAGGCCACGTCCGATGCCCTCTACCGTGCTCTTACTATGCCATCCGAGGAGCGTATCCACCGGGCAGAGCAGATACAAAAATTGCTCTTCGCCGAGGACGCGACGCAGTGGTTCGATAGCCAGATCGAAGCGCTCTCTAAATCCTCTCGGGCCGGCTGGTCGCGCGGCGAAGCCGCGCCTGGAATATAATATATCATGCTGGAAATGCCCTAAGAGCATTTCCGGCATGATATATTATATAAAGCGAGCGCAGCAGGCTCGCGTCTGCGAGGGAGACGGGAACAGCATACATTCTCAAAGACATATCGCCTGACATACTTCTGGCAGTGTTTATAACCTCTCTGGCGGAACCCTCACATTATAATCTCGATACTTGATGAATCGGGTGAAGCCAGAGAGGAGAGAAACATGGGGAAAATAAGCTGCACAGAACAAAGTGAGATTAGCCACCTGCTGGAGCAGCAGGAGCCGTATATTCGTAAGCTTGCGTATGAGATTCTGCGCTGCGACCAGAGAATCGACGATCTGATCCAGTTATCGCGTATTAAACTCTGGCAGGCGGCCAGGGCCAGACCTATTGCTAATCCCAGGGCGTATATTCGTTGTGTTGTAAAAAGCGCGTATGTAGAAATAATGCGTCAGAAGAAAACGGGGGAACAACTTCCTGTGAATGAAGAAGGTGAGTTGACCGGCGGGCAGCCCCTGTTCGAGCCGGGCGAAGAGATGCGCGATCCACTGGACGTGATCGAAGCTCGCGAGGCGTTCAGAGAGCGATTGAATATGCTCGTTGACATTGTGATTACCTTGCCTCCGCGCCAGAGGAGGGCCTTTATCTGTCGCCTCAAGGACCGCATTGACGACCCCGCGCTGCTGGCAGAAGCGTGTAGAGAGCGAGACCTGGATATCGAAAGCGAGCGCTGGCCCGCCGATAAGATCGACAAGCACAACCTGGAGGTGTCTTATATCTGGGCCAACAAGAAGATCAAGAAGTTAATGCAGGACAGAGAGTTGCCCTGCGAAACCGCGCGATGATGAGATGTAGCACACGACTTTCTTCGTATAAGGGGGATACAGAGGCGTATGGGAGTCGAACCCACCAGGGACCGCGCCGAGCGGCCCCCCAGCCGTTTTGAAGACGGTACAACAGTGTTTTTACCTCCACCTCTGATCGCTTCATCCCGCTCCTCTGGCTGGTCGGGACGATTTTATCTGGGCTTTTTGCCCTGTTACAGCAACCGTACAGCAACGCCCTTCATCAGGATCTCGTCAGGAGGTCACTGAGACGGCCTGCTGCTCCTATTTGCATCGTGGGGATAGCATGAGAGTACGTATCCAGCGTGATGCCTATACTACTGTGCCCCAACATCTCCTGTACTACCTTGGGATGGACTTCCAGTTGGAGCATCAGGGTTGCAGCGGTGTGTCGCAAGTCATGGAAACGAATGAGGGGTAAACCCGCTTTAACCAACAAAGGACGGAAGTAGTCATTGACCATGCTCGAAGGATCAAATGGCTTTCCGAAATGGTTGCAGAAAACCAGATTGTATTCATTCCAGCCTGGCTCTCCGAATCCTTTGAGGTGTTGTTGCCTCAATTGGTGTTCCTTGAGTGCGTCAATCGCGAGCGGGGCCAGATAGATAGTTCTCCTGCTTCGTTCTGTTTTTGGCTCAACGAGCACAAGACCCTTTTTCGCCTGCCGTCCAAGCGCACGCCTGATATGCATCTTTCCTGTTTGCAGGTTCACATCATCCCAGCTTAAGCCCAGGAGTTCCCCCTCTCTGGCACCTGTGGTAATCGCCAGGACAAACAGCGCCTCCAAAAAATTACCAGAAGCCGCTGTCAAAAATCGCTGTGCCTGCTCAGCAGTGAGTACGCGCATCTCGGATCGAGGAACACGTGGAGGTGTTACTAATGACACGACATTGCGCTCGACTAACCCCCACTTTACCGCATCATTTAACGCTTTACCCAACATACGATGAAAATGTTTCACCGATTGTGGGGCACATCCTTCGGCACGCTTCCTTGCAAGAAGTCGCTGAATATGTTGTGGTGTTAGCTTCCAAAGCTGTATACTGCCTATTTCTGCTACCACATGTTTTACACACCAGCGATAGTGCTCATACGTTTTATAGCGCAAGTTCGGTTTAACAGTATCCTCTAACCAGGAGCGGAGGAAGATCTCCACCGTTTGTTCACAAGTAAACTGCACTACCCCCCGCGATAGATCTTGAAGGAGTTTCTGTTTGGCCTGGGTCACCTCCTTTTGTGTTTTTCCGTAAACATACTTTCGTTTCCTACCTTCTACTGTTACGCATGCAACCCATAGCCCATTTTTCTGTTGATAAATGCTGCCTTCGCCGTTTGCTCGTTTTCCCATTATATATCTCCTTTGTACTATTTTGTAGTAATTCAGGAGTGTCAGAGGTCTCCGAGCATTCAGCATGCTAGTGACTCCTGAATTATATCTGCTTGTGATTGAAAAAGCCAGCGTGTTGATCTTAGAGGTCTTTGATAGTTTTTTGCTGGGTGAGCAGCCACTCTTCTAGGGAAGTTCGCAAGACGACGACACGCCTCCCTAAAGAGACAATTGGGAGTCCACCATTATGGATAAGTTTGTAGACATGCTGGCGACTGACGCCGAGAAAGGCTGCAACTTGTTGGATACTCATGACTGCTGGGGGATGAGGCTGTATTTCTTCCATCGTTATACTCCTTCGCGAAATCTGGCTCCCTCAGTGCGCCCAGAATCAAATATTCGTTATCAACTCTCAATATAGGGTTGCCTATGGCTACAGTCCTTTTCCGTCTCTTTGGCTTGTGCTCGTAATTCCTGAGCAATCCGCTCGATCTCTGCTTTCGCAGGATCATAGAACACCTCGAAGAGGTCTTCTTCATTATCTTCGATGGCGTGCTTCTCTCGCTCACCTTCTGTAATGTGGTCGCAATTCATGTCAAGCCAATGGACGGCAAACGAGAGGGCAAGGTGCCTGATGTGTGTTGGATCAGAGACCAGGCGGTGCAGGTGTTCCTTGTCCATCAGGATCTTCTTTCTGTCCGGCTCGCTGCACGTCTTTGGATTGCTCCAGGCAGCTTTCTCCCGGGGTCGTTCTTTCCTCGGAGAAAGATAAAAATACTCCTCACTCCTCTTGTGCGCGCTGCCCAGGACTGATCCCACAGGGCTGTCGCGTCGTTCACCACCGGCTCCGGGAAGCATACCCCCTGGCCCTCAGAGCGACGACGCACAAAAGCCTTGCCATAGAAGGAGCAGCATGGCCTGCCAGGAAGGGATCTCTCTGGGGAACGGGGCACTCTCCAAATCAGCACACGACGCTCCATACATCGGCAAGATGGACCGATGTCTCAGGTTACGGACGACTCTGGGCACGACGTTTCAGCCACTGCTGGAGTGCCATCGGTAAAATGCGTATCGTCCGGCCCATCCGAATGACCGGCAGTGGCTCCCGCTGCCGCCAGCGCCGGAGCGTCGCCTGGCTTACTCCGAGGTGTGAGGCCACTTCTGAGAGCGTGAGCAGGGGTGGACCGGACAGCAACGGTGCATCCCGGGCAGTGGTCTGCGACGTGCGCGGCTTACACCTCATGCGCTCCCCTTCCTTCCAGCCGGTAATCGCTCCCCTGCATGACGACGACCAGCGCTGTTTGCATGAGCCGCGACTGGGCCGCCGGCCCGATCCAGCGCACGAGTTCCTCCGGGGGGCTATTGGCGGAGACGGCGAGCGGACGACCGGCCAGCATGCGCCCGTGAATGAGCTTGTAAAGCGTCTCCTCGCGAAATTCGCTGGGTTTGAGCTTATCCAGATCGTCCAGCAGCAACAGTGGTGTCTTCGTCGCCCGCGTAATGAGCACCTGATAGTCCTGCCGTGTGCTAATGCGTTCACCAATAGCGTCGAAGAAACTCACGGTGGAGGCAAACAGGCATGCCGCTCCCCGGGCAATCTGAGCATTGGCGATGGCAGAAAGCAGATGCGTCTTGCCGGTGCCGAAACTACCGACCAGCAGCAGGGTGCCCCCGGGAGAAGCGGCAAAGGCCCGGGCGATCTCATACGCCTGGGGCTGCCGGTCGCGCTCAAAGGTGGCGAAGGTCTTCTGCTGCAAGGACAGTTCCGCCCAGGCGCGCCCCAGCCAGGTATAGGGAAGGCGCGCGATGGCCTGCCTGCGCTCATCTCGCAGGCGTTCGATCACTTGCCGCTCTGCCGCGGCGATCTGGCAGGCACAGCGGCGGCGCAGAAAGCCGCCTCTAACTGGCAGCGGAGCCACCTCCCCACAACGCGGGCAGGTCCAGGTGGCCGCCTCACAGCTCTCGAAGAGCCGGTGGCGGATGGCACGTGGCACCGGGAGCAGCTTAGATGGATGTGGCATCGCGGTGTCTCCCTCCGGCAATGGTCTGGATCAGGTGCTGCAAGGCTGCCGCCCGCGCTTCGGGAGGCGTCGTGGCGAAGATGTGCTCGACCTCTTGCGCACGAGTCTGGAGCAGGGTCCGATACGGATTTGCCGGGGCAGACGCGCCGGTGTCACCTGGGCCAGAAGTGGCGCCGGCCAGACGCTCGAACCTCGTCTCTTTCACGTTGGCCGGGACGACTCTCCCCTCTTTGGCGCGGCGGGAGAGCACCGCCTCCTCTTCGCGTTTGAGCCAGCGCCGGAAGAAGGCCAGCGACATCGCTTGTCCACGCCGATTGCGCGTTGGATCATCCAGATACTCGCGGGCCGCGTCGGCCTCCCCCAAGAGGGAAAGATGTGGGCTGGCCTGATACTCAGCAACCAGACGTGCAAGCGCCTCCGACGAGGGCAGCCGCAGGATGGAGGCCACTTTCTCGGTCAACTGTGCCAGGTCCTGGGCAGGCTCGATCAATGCGGGGGCAGCATCGGCGTCTCTTGCAGGAGCTTCGACTTTTCTCTTAAACGAGAGCAGGCGGCCCGGGCTGCTCTGCGGCTTCGCATGCTCCTTCTCTTCCCATTCTTTTTCTGCTTCCTCTTCCCTTCTTCCTTCCTCTTCAGCCGGGTTCTTCCCGGATGTTGCAAACTTTTTCCGGGCATGCGGGGAAGGACCGGGAGAAGAGGCGCCGAAGTCATCGGGCAGGGCCGGCGGTGGTGGAGCAGGATAGCGGGAGCGCGCGGGCTTGGAGAGCGACTCCCACTCGAACCAGCGCCGCAGGAAATAGTAGCTGTGGCGACCATCACTGTAGCGCTGGAGCAACTCAGCAGCTTCTAGATCCCCGAGTGCGCGCTCAACCGTGGCCTGTTCCTTATTGAATTTGCGGGCGAGTAACCCCGGATGGGCTGGCCCACGTCCGTAATCATCGGCGAGCAGTACCAGGCCGAGGAGAATCACCTGCGTATCGCTGTCGCGTTCAAAGAAATCAGGATCGTCAAACAGATCCGAGGGAAGACTGCGACTGCGTGCCATAGGACACCTCCTGAGACAAAGTAGGACGAGGGATGCTGCATCAGAGGTGGCCTTCCCTCTTGAATTGAAGCGAGAGGAGGGAGGCAGCCTGGGGCGAACCGATCCATACAAGCAGATCGGCGCGCGCACCTGAGCGGTGACGCACCTTATGCATCCCATAAGAGAGTATGCCCGATGCGTGTGGGGAAGGGAACGGCACGACTCGGCATCTTGCTCGGCATCTTGCTCGCCGAATCACGCCGAGTCAGGCCGACTGATCGGGCCGCAAGGAGACCCCCTGCGTCAGGAAGGACCGGAGACCTGCGTCCAAAGGGGATGGGCCGCGACAAAGGCGCGGAACGTCGCAAAAGCAGGAAGGGCTGTGCCATTGGGGGCGATATCGTCCGGCTGCGTCCCATCGTCGATGGTGAACCAGAAGAGACGAGTAATCACGCCTGATCCGGCAGCAGAGGTGAGCACGTCCTGCATATACTGCGCCTGGAGCTGTGGTGAGAC
>DATGLE010000273.1:0-10869 GCA_035294325.1 Ktedonobacteraceae bacterium
CACGCGTTTCGTGCTGGCGATTGCACGCGTGGGAAGGGCGGCCTGCTGCTGCGCGAGCATCTGTTCGATCTGTTCGAGCGTGACTACACCTAAAAGGATGGGGGGAATGTTGAGCAGGTGCGCCAGGAAGCGGCGCCGCTCCAGCGAAAAGCCTCGATCTCGGTTCTCCATGTTGCGTACCTCGTTCTCGGATATGCCTAACACGTAGGCCAGGTCCCTCTGCGTCCAGGGTTGCCCATCGCCGCGCTTTTTGAGGTAGCGATAGTGCTTTGTGACCTGGCCGGGACGCGGGAAGCCGTCCTCGCCCGCCTCAAATTCAGGATAGCCCATACTGATCCACCAGCGTTCCGTGCTCATGTGATCCCTCCCTATATCCATCGAACAGCATCTCTATTTTGAGTATAAAAATCGCCTTTTGTTCGTAGTCGCGCGATCAATCGCGCCTGGAGCCCCTCTCCAGGCCCGGCGAGCGCGATAATGAACCTGAACGACCAGGATCGGTAATGGGAAGGGGTGATGGGATGGTGTAGGGGCGCGGCGCTGGCCGGGTGGTCGGGGGTGGGGCGGTGGGGGCCAGAAGCAAGCCCGCTTTTCCTCCCTAACCCTCATCCGGGGGTAATACAGGGAAGCGGGCTTGCGCTTCGGCCCCCACCACCCCAATGCCCCTCCCAGCCGGCGCCGCGCCCCTACGCCGCCCCGGGATTGCCGATCTTGAACGTTAACAATCATTATCGCGCGACTACGCATAGGTGAATCCTGTATGGCAAATATTTAAATGTCCCTGCATCTCTATTTCTGAGTATAAACGACGTGCGCTCCATGTCAACAAGCGACCATCAATCATATTGATGGTCGGCTCTTCCGTACATGGCATAAAATAAGCGAGCTTTTCAATAGAGTTCGCTCAATATAGACTGGAAGTGGTGGACGGTTGAAGGGGACCGAAAAGGGGGGTGGGCGCAGGAGGAGCGGCTGTCATCCTGCGCCCCGCCTGTTGTCTTGTGCCCCGCCAGCCATCCCGCTCGCCATGTCATCCAGAGTGCCGGGAATGTCATCCTGAGCCGAAGGCGAAGGATCTGCCCTGAGGAACGAAAGGGCAGTCTGGCAAGGTGCGCCTTCCCTGGTCTGTTGGGCATGAGATGGACTCGCGGCTGCTGCGCGTGAGAAGCCGTGCGGCACTCGCACAGCGCTGCGCTCGTGCGAGATCCTTCGCCTTCGGCTCAGGATGACATAGTGTAATCAGGATAGCATAGTATGCTCAGGATAGCATAGTGTAATCAGGATAGCATAGTATGCTCAGGATGACATAGTGTGCAAAGGATGATATTCTCGAATTCGTTTTATCAATTAAAGGAGTATTTTGTATGCTGGAAAGTGAAATCCTGCGTTTGAAGCGCCGGCTGGATGGGCTGATAACGGAACAGCGCACCCTTTACGCGCTGCCATCGGAGCTGCCGGCCATCGATGAGGTTGTGCTTGGCTACATTCATATTCTGGAGGTGACGCGACTGCCGAGCCAGTGCGCCGACCTCATCACAACTCTGCGCGCGTTTCGCAGCCACTACGTCGATCTCTTGCGGGCGCTGCCACAGAACCTGCAAGCCGATAGCGCGCTCATCCCGATCCGCGTTGAGCGCGACGAACATCTCGCCTTCTGTCGCGCCTCGCTTGGCTACACGCGTTTCTGGCTCGATATGGAGCAGCCCAACGCCTGGCGCAGCGATATCGTTGAGCGCGTGCTGGCCTTTCACCGCCGCTACCTGGACCGCGTTCTGTCGGCGCCCCTCGCCTTCACCTGGGACCTCGACCTCTCGGCGTGACATATTTTAGAGGTGGTGCGGAATTTTTCGCGGGGAATGGTCTCGTGGGCCGGTTGGGAACCCGGGCGTGGGCCGCCACCAGGGCGGCCCCTACGGTGGTACGAATCGGCCTGGCAGGCGCACCGGAGCCACCGTAGGGGCCAGGGGCGGTTGGGTTGGGAGGAGGGGGCCTTGTGCTGGCCCACGCCCGGTTCGGATGCGGGCAAATTTTATTTTGTACACGTGAAAGGGTATATATTTTAATGGATAACGAATAGGAAACGGCACAGCAGCAGGAGCCGCTGGCTGACGAAGAGGAGGAGCGAATCGAGGCGGAGATCAGGTCGCTGATGGTCGTTCCGCCGCAGGGTGACATTGACGCCATGCTCAATTTTACGAATTTGTCCAGGAAGATTTACGATAGCGCGCAGACCAGGGAGGTGCGTGTGCAGGCTGACCGGCAGTTTAACCGTTGCTACGACTGGTTTGTGCGCCACGAGATCCCCATTACGTATGATGCCAGACACAAACGGTGGAAGAGAGAGAATCGAACCATGTCATCCAGAGCGGCAGCGAAGGATCCGATTCAAGGGGCACGCGGATCCTGAGCTGCCGCTCTGGATGACATTTCTCATATTACTTCCAATCCATTAATGCCGGGCAAGGGAGGGTGCGGCGTGTGCGGCTCGCGCTGGTACCAGAAGGCCACCGAGGCGATATCGTCCTGCAAGGGCAGGTAGCGCCCGCCGCTGCGCCAGCCCAGTGCCTGAATCGTCACGCGCAGATCCTCCTCGAAGCGAATCGGATCCATGATATGCCAGCGATACATGCCGAAGCGCTGCTGGCTGCGATAGAGGCCGTCGGGCTTGATGACCTGCGGCAGACCGAGGAAGGGCGTGGAGTAAACTCCGTATTCGCCCTGCGGGTGCTCGAAGTTCCAGGCGCCGCCGAAATAATCCTCCGTGCCGGTGCCGCAGATCGTCGGAAAATCGCGGTCCCCGTCAATATAGAATTTGATCTCGCCCTCGCCCCACCAGCCGGTATTGTTGCTCTGGTAGGCGATATAGGTGCCGGCGTAATGTCCCTGCCCGCGCACGTTGTCGAGCAGCGTATGCACCTCTTTGTATGGCAAGGGGTTACTGCGCCGCCACTGCGCATGAAAATAGCCCATATCGCCGGGAACGTCGGTCAGCGTGTAGTCGATCTGGTAGTAGACGATGGCTGTCTCTTCGCCCAGGTTTTCCAGCGTCAGCCGCGCGCTGCTGCGAAACGGCATCGGCCAGTACGCGTTCATGCCGCCCGCCGGGTTCACGGCTATGGGCAGCGAGTTGACGTTGCAGCGCTCGCACCAGCCGTTGGCGAAGAAGTCGCCGAGCGGACATTCAACCGAAGGCTGCTCCTCGTCGTCCCAGTACGCGCGCAGGATGAGCCGGCGCCAGTTCGCCGGAAAGGTCGTCAGCCAGAGATGCTGGATCGCGCCCGCCTGCCGGATCTCGCCCAGCGTAAACGTGCTGTGCGCGGCAATCGCGACAGAGGGAGAGATCTTCCAGCCCTGGCCCAGTTCGCGCGCATGAAACGCGCCGGTCCCCTCCGTAGCCATGCCACCGCGCCCCTTCTCGCCACTGAAATTCTCCGCGCTGATCGAACGCGACTGCGCATGCGAGAGCCGCGCCAGATTGCCCAGGCCCATCCCCAGGCCGTTGAAGCTATCGTTATTCGCCATACTCTCCTGCCCGCCTGAAAACAATTTCTAGAAATACGTCACTCACAACAGATTGGAGCCGCCATTGGCCGTCCCTGCGGTGAGTATAAAGCCAGGTTTGCCCATCTGTCAAGGCGCGGCAACCTTGACATGCTATGAAAATGATTTCATAATCAAGAGTATAGAGATGTCCCCGCCGCTCACGATTTTTACCAATTAAAGATGGCACAAACGGAGGCCACAGGCACGCGTGGCTCGAAGCGAGCCTCAGTGGTGATGGTAGGTGGCAGGCGCGTGGCGCAGCCACGCGCCTGCCACCTACCATCACCACTGAGAGCGGCGAAGCCGCGATGTGTCATCGGGAAAAATCGTGCGGTGGCGCAAGAAAAAGGAAGGGTAACGCCAGTGGAATTCCCCAATTTCCCGATGCGCCAGGTACACCTGGACTTCCACACCTCGCCCGATATCGGCGATATTGGCGCCGACTGGGACGCCGGCCACTTCATCGAGACACTCACGCGCGCCCGCGTCAACTCGATCACCGTATTTGCCAAATGTCACCACGGCATGAACTACTATCCTACAAAGATCGGCCCCGTCCACCCCGGGCTGAAGTTCGACCTGCTCGGCGCGCAGATCGAGGCGTGTCATCGTGCCGGCATTCGCTGCCCCATCTACATCTCCGTCTGCTGGGACGTATCGGCTGCGCAGCGTCATCCCGAATGGCGCCAGGTCGATAAGAATGGCCGGCTGATGGGCGGCGGGCCGTTCGATGCCTGTTTCACCAACTGGCCCGACCTCTGCATCAACAACGCTTATAGCGACGAGCTGATCGCCCAGGTTGAGGAGCTGCTTGCGCTCTACGACTGCGACGGCTTTTTCTTCGATATCGTGCATTACAGCGATGACGGCTGCCTCTGCGTCAACTGCATGCGCGACCTGCGGCGCAAGGGGCTGGACCCGGAGGACCCGCTGCACCGTCATGCCAACAATAACGATACCGCCCGCGCCTTCATGGAGCGCGCCTCCCGCGTGATCCGCGAAAAGCTTCCACACGCCGGCATTTTCTATAACGCGGGCTGGAGCCTGGAATTCGAGGACGAGGCGCAGTACTATTCCCATGTCGAGATCGAATCGCTGCCCACCGGCGGCTGGGGCTACGGCTTCTATCCGCTCTGGTCGCGCTACGCGCGCAACTTTGGCCTGCCGATGCTGGGTATGACGGGCCGCTTTCACGAAAGCTGGGCCGATTGGGGCGGCTTGAAGCATCCCGACGCGCTGCGTTTCGAGTGCGCTGGCATCATGGCAACCGGCGGCGCCATCTCTGTCGGCGACCAGTTGCACCCGCGCGGGCGACTCAACGACGCGGTATACGAGGTCATCGGCGAGGCGTTCCGCGAGGTGGAGGCTGTGGAGCAATACTGTATCGGCGCCAGTGCGATGTCACAGGTTGGCCTGCTCACGCTCGAAGAACATCGCCGCCCTGCTCATCGCAGCCATGACACCGAAGCGCTCGAAGGCGCGAGCATGATGTTGCTCGAATTGCACCAGCAGTTCGACGTAATTACCGCGAAATGCCCCGATTTTCAGAAGTACGAAGTCATCGTTGTCCCTGATCGCGGCGCGCTGCTGCCCGGCGTGGTCGAGCGGCTGCGCGATTACGTGGCGCGGGGCGGCAGGCTGCTGCTCTCCCACGAGGCGCTGCTGGATCGCGCCGCCGGCAATTTCGCGCTCGCCGGCGAGATGGGCGTCGACTATCGCGGCCCCTGCGCGAGCGTCCCCGACTATTTCATGCTCAGCGATCCCGCGCTGCACACGGCGGTCACGCGCCCCGGCTTCGCCTACTCGCTCTACGAAGGTCCCTGCGTGCAGGTCACGCCCCGTGCCGGCACTCAGATTCTCGCCGATTCCTATGAGAGCTACTTCAATCGCACGTGGGAGCATTTCAGTTCGCACCGCTTCACGCCGCCGCGCCCTGAAAAGGCCGACTACCCGGCGGTCACACGCTCCGGCGGCGTCATCTACATCTACGGCCCTATCTTCGCCGCCTATCACCGCCACGGCAACCTGACCTTCCGCGCGCTGGTGGGCCGCTGCCTCGACCTGCTCCTGCCCGACCCGCTCATAGAGACCGACGCCCCGGCCAGCGCCGAGGTCACGGTCATGCAGCAGGATGGCCGGCAAATCGTTCACCTCGTCAACTATCACGCGCAGCGCCGTTCGCCCGCGCACGTCGAGGCCCTGGAGGCGCCCGTCCCTCTGCACAACGTGAACCTGCGCCTGCGTCGCCCCGGCAAGACCGGCAGCGTCCGCCTTGCGAGCACCGGCGCGGAACTGCCCTTCACTGTGCGCGATGGCGCCGTCGCCGTCACGGTCCCCCGCGTCGGAACGAGCGAAATCGTCGTCTTCTCTGACGCCGATTGAGGCAGGAGGGTGCAGGGAACCGGCGGGTTCCCTGCCGGGGGCGCGGGGGTGTTCCCCGATTATACCCTTCTCTGCCTATCAATTTCGTACAACATGATCGAGGTCGCGCAGGCGACGTTGAGCGAGGAGGCCGAGCCGTAGATAGGGATGCGTACCACGGCGTCGCAAAGCTGCTGGTAGGCCGCGCTCATCCCCCACGTCTCGTTGCCGACCACCAGGACCGTCGGTCCCCTGAAATCGTGCTCGTCGATAGCGCGATCCGCCTTCTCGCTGCTGCCCACAACCTGAACTCGCCTGATGCGCTCTCTAACCACATCGAGCCAGGGAAGCAGCTCTTTGTGTGATGGGAGCCGCACAATTGGCAGAGCGAAAAGCGAGCCAGTGGTGGCGCTGATGGTTTCGGGATCGTAGAGGTCAACGCTGTGGCCCGTCATAATCAGCCCATCAGCCCGCAGGGCGTCGCAGGAACGGATGATCGTGCCCAGGTTGCCGGGGCTGGCCGCGCGATCATAAACGACGACAAGCAGATCATCCTTGATGGCGATGCGCGCAAGATCGTCCTCCGGCATAGCGACGACGGCGATCAGTTCGGAGGGTTCGGCCTTGTTGCTCAACTTCTCCATCAGGGGCAGCGGTAGCTCGAAATGTGTCTGCGCTGGCGAGTGGCGCAGGATGTTTTCCGCCCAGTCCGAGAGCCTTTTTTCGCGTGTGTAGAAGAAGGCATTGATGCGCCAGTTGTGCTTGAGCGCCTGGTTGATCGGCCTCACGCCCTCGACAAAGAATTCGCGGTGCCTGAGCCGTTTTTCGCGCCTGCGGCGCAGCGTCTCCACGTGTTGAAAATCGTTATTCTCCGAATAGATTTTGATGGTTTTTGGTTTCATTCTTAACACCATCGTGTGCTCGCGCCTGTGGCACAGCTTCGCCGTGCGACTGCCCGGCCAGAGAGGCCGCTGAGAACCAGACACACCTAAATAGTTTGACATGCTTTCTGCACTTCTAACAAAGCTTCGTGGAGGAAGGCGAGCGTGTCCGCCACGTCGTCTTTTTCGAACTGGGAGCGCCAGAGCAGGGCACGCTCGATGATTGGCCGCCATTGCGGGTAGGTCTCCAGCGCCCAGGCTGCGGCTTTCGGCTTGGAGACCACCGCACCGTTATGCAGCATGTAGAGCGCGCGGCAGAAGGTCAGCGCGGCAAACGCCTGGTATTCGCGCGGGCGCAGCCATTCTATGTCACCGCTGTCGAGCCGGGCACGCCAGAACTTCTGCATCTGTGTGCAGACCGCCGCGCGCAGTTCCTGCGGGGAGACGGGATCGATCAGCGTGCCCGGCGGCGGTCCCCACACGACGACACCATGTTCGCGCACGATATGGCGCTCGATCACCCAGTTGTAGCCGTGCCATTCGATATGGAACGACCAGTCAGAGCCGATGGTCGGATGGTGCGCGTTCCGCGGATCGTAGCGCCGCAGCGCCGCGCGCGGAATGTAGGAGCCTTCGAGTCGGCTGGCGTAGGGAAGGCCGCTCGCATCGATGTCCGCGTGCATGACGCGCAGGCGATCCAGCGCTGCCTCCGATAGAGCCCCCGCCGTCACGATCAAGAAATCGATATCACTGGAGGCTGGATCGAAGTCCCCCAGTGAGAGCGAGCCGTAGAGGTAGAAAGCAACGAGTTGCGGCCCCAGGATGGCTTGCACATCCCTGAGCATCACCTGGAGAACGTTGTTGACATCTTCGTAGGGCGTGGGGCCGCCCGAATTGAGGGCAGTCATCGTACTGCCCTCCTCTGGAACGCGCCGAACGGCCCGCTATGGTTAGCCGGCATGTGGCCGCGCAGGTGTGTGCCCGCCTCCTCGTATTCCTCGCTCTCGATGCTGCCAAACTGGTGGAAGCGCGCCACCAGGTCGCCGCGATCATAGGGGATGAGCACGTCGAGCGGGACGAACTGGTCGGTGAGCGTTTCGCTGATGCAGTTCAGCAGTTCGTCGATGCCCGCCCCGGTGGTGGCCGAGATGCGCACCCTGGGCAGCGTCGCCGCCACGCCCTGCACCTGGAGTTCCGCCCCGTCGCATACGAGGTCGCTCTTATTCAGTGCCATCACCATTGGCAGGCCGCCGGCGCCGATCTCCTCCAATACCTGCTCGACGGCCTCGATCTGGTGCTGCGCGTGCGGGTGCGAGGCATCGACGACGTGTAGCAGCAGGTCGGCCTCGGCCACCTCCTCCAGCGTGGCGCGGAAGGCGGCGACCAGCACCGTTGGCAGGCGCTGCACGAAGCCCACCGTATCGGTCAGCAGGATCTCCTGGCCGCCGGCGAGGCGCACGCGCCGCGTCATGGGATCGAGCGTGGCGAACAGCTTGTTCGCGGCGAGAGCTTGCTGCGCGTTGGCAAGCCGGTTGAGCAGCGTGGATTTGCCGGCGTTGGTATAGCCGACGAGGGCGACGACGGGTGCGCCGGTATCTTTGCGCCGCTCGCGGTGAAGCTGCCGCTGCTCGCGTACCAGCTCCAGCTCTTCCTGAAGCTGGTCTTTCTGGCGGCGCAGCAAACGGCGGTCAACCTCGATCTGCTTCTCGCCTTCGCCGCGCTGCTGCGTGCTGCCGCGCTGGCGCGAGAGGTGGGACCACTGGCGGGCGATGCGCGGCAGATCGTACTCGACCTGCGCAAGTTCCACCTGGAGTCGCCCTTCGCGTGTACGAGCGCGCTGCCCGAAGATGATGAGGATCAGCGCCGTCCTGTCGAGCACATGCGTGTCAAGTTCGCGCTCAAGGTTGCGATGCTGGCCCGGCGTCAGTTCAAGATCGAAGATCACGGCATCGCAATTATGGAAGGCGACAAGTTCCGCAACCTCGCGCACCTTGCCGGAGCCGAGCAGCGTCGCCGGGTGCGGGTGCGCGAGGCGCTGCACGACGCGATCAACGCAGGTGACGCCCGCCGTCGTCGCCAGCCTCTCCAGTTCATCGAGCGATTCGTCTATCGACCAGTCGGCGCCGGGCATATCGACGCCAACCAGGATGGCACGCTCCGCCGCGTTCGCCAGCAGCCCGTCCAGTGGCTTCTCCTCATTAGCATTGAGGGGTGTATATGCTGCCATATTATAACTTACTCCTTAGAGGTCTCTGTTTCTCGACACCCTTGCAGGCTCGCACCTGCGGCACTCGCTGGATGGCATGTATAGCGCGGCTCCGCCGCACCGGAGAGAGTGTACGTTGTGTGGAAAAATGCGCGCAGCGCATTTTTCCACACAACGTACACTCTCCCGGCGAGCGCCAAAGGCGCGAGCACGCAAGTAGTGTCTGTATTGCTCATGAAAAATGCTTCCTGTGATGCGGGAAAATACCGGCGCGCTGCATGTGATGGCGGTGATGATTGCGAAGGTATCACTACATATGATAACAGGGCCGGGTAGCAATTCCTTCCTGGTGATTGTAGGCAGTTTCGATGTTGTAAGGAAATGCTGGAGAGAGTGGTTTTGCTGCCTGCCAGGCAATATACAACAATGAAAAAGCCTTCATCGCCCTGTACCATAACGAAGGACACCACGCACGACGCCATTCGAGAATGGCATAATGATGCGCTCGGATGTATCCCGCGATGCTGGTAACAGATTAGATGAAGACTGTCACTGTTGTCTATCTCCTGTTGCAATAATTGATTATAGAGTACAGGAGAAGGCCCTTAAAGTCAAGGGGTATCTCCTGGCCCGGTCAATCGAACTCGATGGGCAGCGAGCGCAGCCCGCGAAAGACGAGGTTCGGCGCCCATTCCGGCTCACCGGTGGCGAGGCGTGGGTTGGGCAGGCGGCGCAGCAGCGTATTGAAGGCAATCTCCCCTTCGATGCGGGCCAGAGGCGCACCCAGGCAGTAGTGAATGCCGTAACCGAAGGCGACGTGCCGGTTATCCTGGCGCCGCAGGTCGAGCCGGTCGGGATCGGGGAAGACCGCCGGATCTCTGTTCGCGGCCCCCAGGCACATGAGCACGGCCTGACCGGCCTGGATGCGCTTGTCGCCGATGGTGATATCTTCTTTCGCGCGCCGCGATGTCATCTGCACGGGGCTGTCGTAGCGCAGCAATTCCTGGACAGCCGGGGCGATCAGGCCGGGATTATCTTTTAGCAACTGCATCTGGTCGGGATTGCGCAGCAGGGCCAGCAGTCCGTTGCCGATCAGGTGCGTCGTTGTGCCATGCCCGGCGGCCAGCAGCAGAACGCAGTTCCCCAGCAGTTCCTCCTCGGTGAGCCGATCCCCCTGCTCCTCAGCCGCGATCATTGCCTGCATCAAGTCGTCTTTGGGCGCGGTGCGCCGCTGCTTGATAATATTTCGGAAGTAGTCCATGAACTCGGACACGCCGTACAGTGCGCGCACCACGTCTTGCAGTTCGAGGTTGACGCCGCTGAGCAGCATGCCGAAATCGCCCGTCCACTTCACGAACTGCCCGCGATCCTCCGGAGGCACGCCGAGCATTTGCGCGATTACGATGGCGGGCAGGGGGAAGGCGAACGCCTGGATGACCTCCATGCCGCCGTCATCCTGTACCGCGTCCAGCAGTTCGTCGACGATGCTCTGGATGCGCGGGCGCATGGCCTCCAGGACGCGGGGCGCGAAGGCTTTAGAGACCAGGCCGCGCAGGCGCGTATGATCCGGCGGATCGCGGAAGAGCATCTGTCGTGTGAGCGCGTGAATGGGCGGCCCCAACGTCTCCTCCATGTCCCGGGGCAGCCAGGAGGTGTCGAGCATGAAGCGCTCGGCGGTGAGCCGGGGATCGCGCAGGATGGTGATAACGTCGCTGTGCCGCGTCAGCACCCACTCCTCGGCGCGCTCATCCCAGTATATAGGATCGTGTTCACGCAGGCGGTGATACAACGGGTAGGGATTGGCGGTATATTCTGGCTGGAGGACATCCATCAGGCTGAGTGTATTCGTCTCATCCTCTGGCATCGGCGTCTCCTTCT
>DATGLE010000274.1:0-46444 GCA_035294325.1 Ktedonobacteraceae bacterium
CTATCGCGCAGGCGCAACAACGCAACCCAACCACTGAGGATGGTGAGAACCAGCATACTCAGCGTCAGCAGAAAGGCATTGATGGGCGAGCGCAGGCCGAAGTAGGCCGCGTTGAAGATGACATAGTTGAGCCAGGAGAGCGCCTGGAGCTGAAGATAAGCCGCGCGACCTTCCGTGCGCTCTGGCTTCCGCAATACCCTGAGCAGGCCCCAGATCACGCTCACGTTGTTGACCGTCCAGGCCGGCCCAAAGGCCCAGGATGGCGGTGTGATCTTCGCCTGCTTGAGCGACTTGAAGTAGGCGGTATCACCGAACAATTCACGCACGCTGTTTATCCGCCGCCTGCCAGGTCCGCTCACCAGCGCACACAGCCCGAACGCCAGTCCTTGCATCAGCAGGTAGAACAGCACACCGTGATACCAGTGCCAGCGCTCTTTCCCTTCCGCTCTCCGTTCAATTCTTATAGTCATATGGTCTCCTCTCCTGCTCTTTTGACTGTGAGCTACAAAGCAGTAGCTCATTTACTTGCTCGTCGTCGCCAGATCCCTCAGCACCAGGCGGCTCGTCAGTTCGGCGGAAAGCAGGACCCCGGGAATGCCTGCCCCGGGATGCGTTCCCGCTCCCACGAAGTAGAGGCCGCCGATGGTATCGCTCCGGTTATGCGGGCGAAAGTAGGCCGATTGCAAAAGTGTTGGCTCAATGGAAAAAGCGGCTCCAAGATGACTGCGCAGCTGCGAGGCAAAATCGAGCGGCGTAAAGCAGCGCTCGGTGACGATGCTCGCTCTCAATCCTGCCATCCCTGCCGATTGTTCCAGATAATCCAGAATGCGTTCACGCAGTGGGGCCGTCTCGCGCCGCCAATCGATGCCATGCGCAAGATTGGGCACCGGGACGAGCACATACAGGCTTTCTCCTCCTGGCGGCGCGAGATTCGGATCGGTGCGCGTTGGCGTGTGAAGGTAGAGCGCCAGTTCCTCTGGCAGCCCCTGCCCATCGAAGATGTGATACACGAGCCGGCGATACTGCCGTGGCATAAAGATCGTATGGTGGCGCAACTGCGGTAACTTCCGATTTATGCCCAGGTAGAGCAAAAAGCAGCTCATAGAGTAGCGGTAGTGGGCAAGACGCCAGCGCAGCATGCCAGATAGCTCCTCCTCTGGCAGCAGTTTGAGGCAGGTGGTCGCGACATCGCTATTCGCGACAATAGCCTGTGCTGGCAGGCTCGTCCCATCCGCTAGCCTCACCCCTGTGACCTGCTTCCGCGCGAGCGTAATGCGCTCAACAGGCGTTCCGTAACGCGTGGTGCCTCCGAGCGTGTGGAAGAGGCGCTCCATTGCCTCTACCAGCGCATACATGCCGCCCAGCGCGAAGTGAACGCCCCCAAGACGCTCCAGGTAGGGTACGATACTGTAAATCGCGCTGGCACGAAACGGGTTCCCGCCGATAAAAAGCGGGTGGAAGGAGAAGACCATGCGCAAATATGGATCGCGGAAGTAGCGAGACACAAACGCATAGACGCTGCGCTGTCCCCCCAGACGTACCAGCTCGGGCACAACCCGCAGGAAGTCGCCTCCGCTTAGAAATGGCTGTCTGGCGAGATCGACGAAGGCGCGCTGGTAGATCTGCTGCGTGGCGGCAAGGAAGGCCCGATAGCCCGCTACATCGCGTGGCTCAAAACGCGCGATCTCGGCTTCATCCGCCCCGGCTGTGCCACAGTAGTCGAACGAGCGTCCATCATGGAATACAATACGATAGAACGGGTTAAGGGGCAACAGGGTCACATCATCGTGCAGGTTGCGCCCGGCGCTGTGCCAGAGGTCCTCCAGCAGCTGTGGGGCCGTAATCAGCGTGGGTCCCATATCGAAAGTAAAGCCATTGATACGAAGCTGCGAGGCTCTCCCGCCGGGGTGTTCGCGCGCTTCTACCAGCGTCACGTCATAGCCGGCCGCTTGCAGGCGAATGGCCGTGGCGAGGCCGCCAAATCCAGCGCCAATGACCACAATCTTGTGCCTGCGCGCAAGATGCGCCGCAGGCATTCCATCAATTGTGAGCGGCTTCATCGTCTGATTACCTCCTCTGCATCGAGCGCGGCGCACGCGGCACGCGGCTCGGAAAGGGAGCGAACGCGTTCCTCGACAGCGCGGATCAGTTGATCCTGGTTGGCGAAGTTCTGTCGAAAGAGCGGCGGGCCGAAGCGGAGCGTGATGCGCCAGCGTTCCTCACGTTGATAGAGGAGGCCGGCGGGGATGATCGCGACCCGGCAGACACCATCGCCTTCTGCCAGCTTGACCAGGCGCGCGAAACCGCGACGGAAAGGCAGAAAAGCGTCCTCGCTCTGTTTGGGCGTGTAGACTGGATCGATATTTGGATAAGCTTCCGGGAAGATAGCCAGCGCCTCGCCGCTGCGCAGGAGCCGGATCGTCTCGGTGACGGCGCGGCGCATGTAGCGCTGCACCTCATCGGAGGTATACGCGCTCCGGGGTCCGGGGGCGGATGGGGCCAGCCGCTCGGCGCGCAGCACGATGGGCCAGTCGAGCAGCGCGCAGGCGCGCTCCATCGCCAGGCGCAGCCAGGGCCGCTTGATCCAGTCCGGCGCGACGAGGATATGCAGGCGGCGCGGAACGACACTCAGCAGCGCGCAGCCATCGTAGAGATGATGAAAGTGGCGCGCTGCGATCAGCGCCGGCCCGTCCTGTGGTATCCATTCCTGTCCCTCAACCGTGAGAATGGCGTTGCGCCTGAGCAGCGCCCGACTCGCCATGCGCACGGTCAGATGCGACATGAAGCGCGCCGGAGAGATTCCGCTGCCGCCCAGATGCCGCCTGTGCGGCAGGAGCGCGAGCGAGGCGGGGAGTATGCCCAGGGCGATCCCGATCAGCGGCGGCAATAAGAGGCCAGCGGAGAGGTTCAGAACGATGGCGAAGCAGGTATTGGCAGCATACATACCGAAAGGCAGCCAGGCGACAAGAGACCGGCTATCGAGCGGGGCACGCCAGAGCCAGCGGCTCACACTCATATAGATCAGCCCCGTCACCGACCAGCCGACCAGGTTACTGATCGGCATGCCAAAGTAGGGGCCGCTTTCGTACCACATCCAGAAATGGACGGGCAGATTGGTATTCGCCATGGCCGGGTCCAGCGAGAGGTCCCACACCGTCAGGAAGTAGACGCCGATCAGCAAGCTCCAGAGCGTCTTGCGCGCCCACCCGGTACGCGCGACAAGCAGGTGTGCCAGCAGCAGCGAGGTCAGGCCCATATAGAACCAGGAGAGCGGGATTGAATACGGTACATGCCCCAGGATCTTTACGCCCAGAAAATCGGTGTAGGCATAGGGACCGAAAGGAAAGCCTGTGCTCGTTCCCATCAACTCCATACTCAGCGAGATCAACGTGGAAGCAGCGAAAAAGATCAGCGTCTTGCGCACACCAACGAAGAGCAGGCCGAAGAGCAGCATGGTTGCCGCGCCCAGGAGAATATGCAATGAGCCGGCATAGCGGATACCGAAGTTGAAGACCTGGGCGCCGTAGGCTGTGTGATCCCATAGCTCAGGATGGGGCATGGCGATCAGCAGCCCTGCCAGGCCGAACGCCAGGGCTGCCAGGTGGCAGCAAAAGAGAATCTTGACGGCTTTCATGCATTTCCTCCTCGCAGAAGTATACGTCCACGCCAGACATGCCGGCGCTGTAAGGCTTTTCTCGCAAGCTGGATGGCGACCGGCAGGTCGCACAGCGGTGAGAGCCAGTAGGGCCACAGACGCCGCCGGTAGGCTCGCGCCATGCCACAGAGCACCCCAATGCGTACAGCCGCCAGCCATGCGTTGAGCAGCGTGACAGGGTGGGAGCGCCTTCCCAGCGCGAGCAGCACAAGAAAGAGCGGAAGAGGCAGCGCCTGGACCAGCATGATTTCCAGCCAGCCCAGCAGCGCCTGCACGCCCGAAAATTGATCGCGCATGGGCAGCGAGCGCGTCCAGTTGCGCCAGGCTTCCCCTGCACTCGTGTACATCTGCACGCTCACCAGATCATCAGTCTCAAAGAAGCCGGCAGGGTAGCCTGCTGCGACCAGCGCTCGTGCCAGCGTGATGTCTTCGCAGAGAGAATGGGCGGCCACAGCAAAGCCGCCGCAGGCTTGCAGTGCCTCCCGGTGCACCAGGAAGCACTGCCCGTTGGCCTGCACTTCGGGTATGCGGCGCGCAATCCTGCCCGGAATACCAGAGCGATAGACCAGGGTTGCGAGGAGTGCAGGATGAACCAGGCAGAGGCCAGGGCTTGCCAGTTCCTGGAGCGTCGCGACACTCAGTACGTGCAGGTTATCTCGCAGCGCGCGGGCAAGCAGAGCGCGGACCAGACCGGGGGCAGGCCGAACATCCGCGTCAAGAGTGAGAATCCAGTTCGCGGAGGGATCGCCAGCGCGCCGTCCGAACTCCAGCCCCCAGCTTTTGCCATTCCAGGAAGCCGGGATGGGACGGCTATCAAACAGGTGGATGCGCGCGTCACGCCTGGCGAAGCTTTGAACGATCTGTTGTGTGCCATCCTGCGAACCGCCATCAACTACCAGGATCTCGCTCACTTCGGGGCCTTGCTTGAGTAATCCTTCCAGACAGGGGGCGAGGCGGTCATGCTCATTAAGCACCGGGACAATGACCGAGACGCGTTCCTGTTCCGGTACGCCCCATGTTTCCACACATTGAATACGTTCCGCGCCAGCGCTGCGGATCATACGCAGGATCACGCGCACTCCCAGCAGGGTTTGTGCCAGAGCGAATGGAACGAGGAGATGCTCAAACTTCACCGCGCACCTCCATTTCCCGGCATGGAAATATTTCTCCGCCTCGCCAGAGCCGATCAAGCATGAAGGCGATCATGGCCTCACCGATCTTCTCGGGAAAACTGGTGGCGGCACGCAAGCGGAGCACGTCGTAGTCCCGGCGAGCAATCACTGTTAAAATGCGGCGATAAAGCCTGGCAGCAAGCAGGACGGGGAGCCGGCACTGCGGAGGCAGCAGCCAGATGCCGGGCATGCTCTGCGCATAGTAGTCAGAGGCGCGAGCAGTCTGGTAGCGCATGAAGGCGCGGAAGCGCGCATCGGGACCGCGTTGCGCTCGTATGAGCTGGCACAGGTGCGCACGCGAAGAGCCGAAACGCGCCAGGTCATCGCGTGGGAGGTAGAGGCGGCCCACTGCCAGGTCGCTGCCCACATCGCGTAAGATGTTGGTGAGCTGCATGGCGATGCCCAGGCTCTCCGCCGCGTGCAGCGCCTGATCCGATGTGGCGCCCATGACATGTGCCAGGGCGCGACCAACCGTTCCCGCCACTCCATAGCAGTAGCGCTCCATCTCCGCGAAAGTAAGCATCTCCCGTGGTTCCAGGTCTATTGTGAGACCGGCGAGAAAATCAAGAAATATTCCTGGCGGAATATGATAATCGGCCATAATGACGGCCAGCCGCTCACCTAAAGGTTCGCGGGGCGCCGGGGATGAACCGTGCATTGTGAACCAGGCATGCCAGGCGCACAATTCCTCGCGCACTCTTTCACTCTGGTTGTGCTCACCTGGCTCATCTACCAGATCGTCAAGTATTCGGAAGAAGGCATAGAGGGTGGTGATAGGACGGCGAAGAGTGGGGGGGAAAAAACGCGCGGCAAAATGGAAGGTCCGTCCGTGCGTTGCCAGGAGCTGTTCCTCCCAGGCGAGATTCCCTGCGACGGGGGAACCGGGGCGACCCGCCTCTCTCACAGGGCCAGGCTCTTCCTTGATATGGCCGGGACTTTGCGTACCATTCCTCGCTGTCTCAACAAAACTCATACCAGAACTCGTTCCTCTCAACAGTAATGCCTCTGCCCGGATGCTGCGGACCAGGAATAGCTATTTTCTTCATTGTATCCGGGGGAGAAAGCAGGATCAGAAGTGCTGCGAAGGGCCCCACGCGGTGGGCAGAGGCGGTTGTGTCATCCTGCTGGATGCAGCATACCCATAAGACGCCCCATCTGGTACATTCTGGTAATAGCAATCTGATGGTGAGGGATGTTCGATGCTCAGCGCCTTCGCCTTCTCTGGCCGGGCGGTCACACGGTGCAGCCGCGCAAGAAATAGAGTGTGTTGTGCAAGAAATCGATCTTCGCACGATTTCTTGCACAACACACCCTATAAATTATTCTGTTTTCGGATGGAGCAGCACCAGTTCCTCCCCGGTTGGCGTGGACTGGAGGAGAAGAATGCGGCCATCGCGCAGAAAGTTTGGGAAGGTCTGCTGCGCTCTGGTTGCGGGCAGGACGATGCGCGGGCCAGAGAGCGTCCGCGCGCGGAGCGCTCCCCCATCGCTGTAGATCAGGGTGCGGCTATCAGGGGACCAGCTCCAGCCCGCCAGCGCGTGATGAATAGGGATGGCGAGCCGGGTTTGTGCCGTGGCAACGTTGATGGCCTGGAGGCTTGTTCCTGCCTCCGCCGAAAGGCGCTCATAGGTCAACAGGCGGCTATCGGGAGACCAGGCGAGGGTGCCAATGGTGAAGTCTCCGGGTGCCACCAGTTCTTGCAGCCGCCCGCTTTGCCTGTCCATGAGATAGATCGCGCGCCCCGGCTGGCTGAGCGCGGTTGGGCCTGCCGGTCCATTGCCAGCCACGACCAGAGCCAGGTGTTTGCCATCGGGAGACCAGAGCAGGCGCTGCACGGGCAGCGAAAGCGACATCTTTGCCAGCAGGTGGGTAGGGTGCCCGTCGCGCGTGGTCGCCCACAACGCCGCAGGCCCTTTCTCTTGCGTGACATAGGTGATCGATTGTCCCGCCGGGGACCAGTCGGCAGCGAGAGCGTGTGGTCCGAGCGGAGACATATATTTGCCGTAGGGAACCAGTGCCAGCAGCGGTTGGGCGGCCCCTGGCGGAGTGACAACCGTCACCAGTGCCGAGCCGTCGGGCGCCCAGCTGGCGCTATGGGCCTCGCGCATTGCCAGCACATTCGTCGCGGTGGGATCGGAAAGGTCCGCCGTATACATGACACCGGGCTGATTGACCGGCTCATAGACCAGGTGGTGCCCGGTGGGATCAAGCGCGATGACGCTGACCCCTTTAGAGAGTGATGGGGGAGCCGGGATCGTTCGCTCGACCTGATAGGCGAGAGCCTGCCCCGTCGGGAGCGGGGCGGGTTGGGGCCGCCAGAGAAGCAACGTCAGCGAAAGAGAGAGCGCGATGACCAGGGCAGCGGCCAGTCCCAGCGCGAGACGGCGAGGCGCGCGGCGAACGTGCCGTGGAGGCAGGTGGCCGACGATATGTTCGCGCAAGGCAGGGGGAAAAGGCACCTGCGCGGCTTGCCGCTCCAACGCGGAGATGAGCGCCGCTTCAAGGCGGGGATCGACATCGGGATAGGAAGGGTGTGCCGGCGCCTGCGGGTCATGGCGCGGCGATTGGCGAGCGGGTTCGTGTACTCCGCCGTTGGTGTCGCTCATGATATTCCTCTCTCTCGGGGGTTGAGCTGCGGCCTTTCCTCTTCCGGTTCCAGCATGTCCTTGCGGGCTGGCGGAAGGGGTAGCTCGATGCGCAACCGGCGCCGAATGTTCTTGAGAGCAGCTTGCAGGCGCTTGCGCAGCGTGTTCTCGGCGACACCTAGCAGCGCGGCGATCTCGGGCATCGTGAGACGATGGTAGTAAAAGAGCACAAGAACCACGCGCTGATTCATAGGCAGCGCTGCCAGCGCCTCCTGTATGTCGAGCCAGTCTTCCCTCTGCTCCAGCGCGGGTGCGGCACCGTTGGTGGCAGCCAGGGCCTCCGGGCTGCCGAGACGTTCGCGCAGGAGCCTGGCCTGGCGGGCCAGTTGCCTTTTCAAGCTCGTTGTCTGATTGACCACGATTTTGAGCAGCCAGGGCCGCAACAGCGCCGGGTCGCGCAGCGTCTCCAGGCGCTTCCAGGCCAGGAAAAACGCATCCTGAACAGTATCTTTCGCCATTTCCTCATCCCTGAGCAGCAGGAAGGCCGTGCGCAGCAACAAGCCGCCATAGGCATCGACAATGCGGGCGAAGGCGCGCTCATCTCCTGCCAGGCATCTTGCGACAACTTCTACCTGCCAGCTTTCCTGTTCCGAAGGCTGCTCCCCCGTTTCAGATAAGAAGGACATGTCTGGCTGGTCGTCCTGATCGGCGCTGAATGGTCCATATGACACGACATACACCTCTTACTCTACACCTGGAAACTTCCCGCCCGGCATCTCATACCCGTAATGATCGATGGGGAAATGTGCTCTGATCACAAACGTTCCACTCTCAAGACGAGAAAGAGTCGCCAATCGGATACAGCTTGTAGAGTGATGGTCAACTCGTCCCTGGTCAACACAATGTTTCCAGGAAAGGGAAGAGCATCAATGCCTCCTCAGTGGAAAGCGGCCCATATCGTATCTTACTGATTTCCCGGAAAATGGTCAATAGATTGAGGAGTTGTTCGGTACAGCACTTCAGGGCGGCGCTGGCGCACGCGCTCTACCGCGCGGCCAGCGCTCAGGACTATGCGAACGCGATTACCGGGATCGGGGATAGCACGCGACTGAAACCATTTATGGCATCAGGATGAGGAGCCAGTCTTATTCGCTCAACGACATCTGCCGATCTCCCTGACTGCGCACCCGCTCCAGTGCCGCCGCCGGATCCTCGATGGGAGACCACGAGAGCTGGCGTGGCAGGCGCGGAGGCTCCAGGCCGGTCTCCTCTCTGGCCCTGGCAAGGATC
Organism: Ktedonobacteraceae bacterium; assembly: GCA_035294325.1. GTDB lineage: Bacteria > Chloroflexota > Ktedonobacteria > Ktedonobacterales > Ktedonobacteraceae > DATGLE01. The sequence continues at coordinate 8,703 of DATGLE010000274.1, forward strand.
TCTTCCAGAGGAGGGCCGAAATCGAAATCTTTGATGCCGCCCGCAGCCTCGCGTTCCGCGCGCAAAGCCGCGCGCCGCGCCTGCGTTGCTTCCTCGTCGAGCGTGAGCATATCGGTCAGCACCACGCCATATTCATCGTGCGCTTTCTTGCGCGAGATCAGGCCCTTGCGTACATCGTCGCGCACCTGTTCGGCGGGACGCTCGAAGGGATCTTTCCAGCCGCCACCGCCGGCGGTGCGATAGATCAGGCGATCACCCGGCTGCACCTCGATCATATCGCACTTGGAGGGTAATGCCTGCTGGCTGCCGTCCGCCCGCAGCAGGATCTTCTGTGAACGACTGCCCGGCGTCCCTCCCAGGATACCCCATGGATAGGTCAGCCAGCGATCATCATGAATCGAGACCTCGCCCGGCTCCAGGTATACATACACCTTCTCGATGCCGTTGCCGCCCCGATGGAAGCCCGCTCCCCCCGAGTCCTGAATGCCGGTATAGCTCTCGATGCGCAGCGGATAATACGACTCCAGGTACTCCGTGGGGATGTTCTCAAACAGGGGCCACCAGGAATGCCCATCGATGCCATCCCCGACAGGTCGCCCCGGCAACCCGCCATAGTTGATTTCCATGACGTAGTAAAAGCTGCCCTGGCGATCCCAGCCGGAGTAGAGCATGTAGGGGCTGGTGCCGTAGCCGGCGGCGGTTGTATACTCCGGTGCCTTCCTCGCCAGCGCCCCGCCCAGCACGTCGAAGAGGCGCGTCAGGGCGTGTGTGCGACAGCCAAGCGCAGCCGGGAAGCGGGGATGCAGCAGGCTGCCATCGGGAATGACAACGTGAAGCAGCGGATAGAAGCCATCGTTAAACAGGATCTGTGGATCGAAGACCATGATGAGGTAGACGCCAATGAACATCTTGAACATGCCCTCGTTGAGATAGAAGTTGATCGGGCCGAGAGCCTGCGGATCGGTGCCCGACCAGTCGAACCAGGCGTGGTCCCCCTCGCGCCAGATCGTCAGCTTCATCTTGAACGGGCCATTGCCCAGGCCATCATCGTCGATCCAGTCTTCAAAGAACTGCGGCTCCTCGGGGATATTCTGCAAGATGAGCTGCGCCATCGCCCGGTACGTGCGATCCAGCAGCGCCTGGCACGCGGCCAGATATGTTTCTTTGCCGAAGCGCTCGCACAGCTCCATGACGCGCTTCTCTCCTGTATGGCAGCCGGCGATAATCGCCATCAGGTCGGCGCGATTCATTTCTGGCTGGCGCACATTGTTGAGAATCAGGTCAACGACATCCTCCTGGAGCTTTCCCTGATCGAAGACCTTGACCGGGGGAATACGGATTCCTTCACCAAAAATCGTGCGCGCCCCTGTCGGCAGCGAACCGGCCAGCGGCCCGCCGCTGTCCATCTGGTGGCCGAACATGCTTGACCAGCCGATCAGCTCGCCATCATAGAAGATCGGCACCAGCACGAGCCAGTCGTTGACGTGCGAGATCGCGCCGCCGCAGAGATACGGATCGGAGGTCAGGATCACATCCCCGGGGCGCACCGGATGTTTGTATTCATTCATCATTTCCGCGATGTAGCTGCCGAACTGGCCCACGACCATACGCCCCTGCGGGTCGGTAATCATGGGGAACTCATCGTGCTGCTCGCGGATGACCGGACTCATCGCCGTCCGAAAGAGCACGGCATCCATCTCAAAGCGCGCATTCTTCAACGCGTTTTCGATGATATCGAGCGTGACCGGATCAATTTCTATTTTCGGGATTTCGGCTATCTTGACATCTATCATTGAGCGTATCCTTTCCTCGGCCTATGCAGGGTGGATCAAGATGTTGAAGTAACGATCAATCCGCCCGCTGTAGCCGGGCAGAATAACGGTGGTCGAGTCGAACTCGGTCACAATCGCTGGCCCCTGGATAACATGGCCGGGGCGCAGCCTGGCGCGATCATAGATAGTCGTGGGCAGCCATTCCCCGCCGAAGTAGACCTGGTGGCCCTCTACCGCTGCCTCCCGCGCATCGCTCGCGCCATCAGGTTCGCCTTCGGGCAGCGCTGGATCGGTCATCTTGCCGATGGCGATGGCGCGCAGATTCACGATCTCCACCCGCGTCCCTTCCATGCGGAAGCCGTAGTACTGGTCGTGGAGCTGGTTAAAGCGCTCGATGAGCAGGTCAAGGCCATTCCCGTTCAGTTCATCAAGGGTAAACTGGATGGGGATCTCGTAGCCCTGCCGGTAGTAGCGCATATCGGCATCGTAGCTGACGATCTGGCTGGCCGGTGGGATGCCTTCGAGTTCCAGCCACTTCGTCGCCTCGCCCTCCAGTTCGGCGAGAATGCCCTGCACCTCGGCGGTATTGGTCTGATCGGAGGTGCGAATAAAGGTGCGCGCAAACTCCTGGCGGAAGTCGGCAACCAGGTCGCCGGTAGCGCAGAGCAGGCCGGGCGAGGGCGGCACAATCACCGGGAAGCTGCCCATCACCTTCGCGACGGCGTTGGCATGCATCGGTCCCGCGCCTCCAAAGGCGACCAGGGCGAAGTTGCGCGGGTCGTAGCCGCGCTGCACCGAGACCAGGCGCAGCGCGCCGGCCATATTCTCATTCACGATATCGAGAATGCCCTGTGCTGCCTCCTCAATGCCCAGGCCAAGCGCCGTGGCGATCTTCGCGACGGCATTGCGCGCCGCCTCGACATCCAGGCGCATCTCTCCGCCGAGCAGGCTTGGTGGCAGGTGCCCGACGACCACGTTGGCATCGGTGACGGTGGGTTCGCTGCCGCCTTTGCCATAGCAGGCCGGTCCCGGTTCGGCGCCCGCCGACTGCGGGCCAACGCGCAGTGCTTTCGTAAGCTCCGGGACGTGGGCAATCGAGCCGCCGCCGGCGCCAACCGAGTGCACATTCACGCTCGGCACCTTGACGCGGAAATACCCGAGCATCGTCTCGCGCGCAATCGTGGGCTGGCCCTGTTCGCAGAGCGCCACATCGGTTGATGTTCCGCCCATATCGAAGGTCAGAATATTGGGATAGCCGGCCTTGCGCGCGATATAAAGCGCGCCGGCCACGCCGCCGGAGGGACCGGAGAGCACGGCATAGACGGGGTTCTCTTCGGCGATCTTCACCGTCATCAGCCCCGCATCTGAACGCAGGATATTGATCTCGCCCTGCATGCCTTCATGGCGTACCTTCTGCTCCAGGTTGCGCATATAGGTCTGCACACGCGGGCGCACATACGAGTTCATGCAGGCCGTCAGTGTGCGCTCATACTCGCGGAATTCGGGCAGTACATCGGATGAAATAGTAACCGGCAGGTCGGGATAGAGTTCGTGGATAATCTCCCTCACGCGCCGCTCGTGGGCCGGGTTGGCATACGAGTTGATCAGGCTGACGGTGAGCGATTCGATGCCGCTCTCTACCAGATCGCGCACGACGCTGTGTACCTGCTCCTCGTCCAGCGGCGTCACGACGTTGCCGCGCGCATCCATGCGTTCGCGCACCTCGCGTGTATCAATGAGCGAGGCCGGCGGCTCGGGTTTGCTCATGATGATCCAGCCGGCCAGCGGCCCCGGCGTCTGCGAACGCGCGAGGTGCAATATCTGGCGGAACCCCTGCGTGGTCAGCAGGCCGACGCGCGCGCCCTTGCCTTCGAGGACGGCATTGGTGGCAACGGTGGTGCCATGCAAGAGATGCGTAACCTCGCTGGCGCTGACGTTGTTATCCTGGCAGATGCGCCGCAATCCTTCGAGAATGCCCTGCGATGGATCGGCGGGGGTCGAAGGCGTCTTCATACGGAAGAATTCCCCCGTCTCATCGTTCACCTGCACGAGATCGGTGAAGGTGCCGCCGACATCGATGCCCAGTCGGTATGCCATACGTTCCTCCTGACTAATAAGTGTAAAGCTGCTGCTAATGATCTTTACCACCCACCATCGGATATGTCATCCTGAGCGGCAGCGAAGGATCCGGTGGCGATGGGCGGATCCTTCGCTGCCGCTCAGGATGACATGTCTGGTGCCAGGATGACAGGTTTGCTCGCTCTCAACGACTACGTTGAGCCATAGCCTCGGCCTGGTTCTTTTCGGGCGTGCGGTGAGGATCATCGGTATAATGGTTGATTAGCTCCCCATCGGTGCGAGCGAAAAATGCGCCACCTCCTCTACTGTAAAATGGGCCATGCGTAAGGTATGGAGGGCGCCAGAAGTAGGAACCTGCGGTCATCGTACCGGCATTGCCCATCCATATGTCACCTATGATACAATATATTTCCTCAACGCAGTCGTGGTACTCCAGCTTCGGGTAATCCCAGATGGGGACGCAGGCAAAGAGGAAGGTCATCGCTCCCGTATCTGTATTCATGCGCAGAACCTTGTTGACGATCCCCGGCGGCGGACCCACGACGTGCGGGATCGTCCACGCTATCTGTTCCGTATCGAGCAGTATGCGCTCCTCGTGCTCTGCGCCCTGGCGGGCCGGGGTGTTGCCCGCGTTGAAGATCGGTGGGCCGTCGTTATAAAAGACCAGCGCCAGGCATCCCGCTTCGCTCCGCCATGCCTCCTGCGTCTCATACGCTGGAAGATAGGAGTAAAGGCCCCTTTTGTAGTATGCAGCGCCTATTGTCAGGTCGCCCTCCAGAATATACAGCTCCTCCGCCGTCGTATAGTAGCCTGCCGGGCGCTGGAAGCCCGGCGGCAGTCGCATCAGCAGCGAGGATGCACCCGTCTCATGGTCGACGCTCAGCACTTTGATCTGGCCGCCCTGGCCCTGCGTAGCCAATCCCTCTACCGGCCAGCCTCGTGCCAGCAGGGGCTTCCAGGGAATGTCCTGCTGCTGGATAAATTCGATGTGATCGCGCGCCACAATACTCACTCCTTCGGCAATGTAAAGGGGAACAACGGTCCTGAGTAGAGATAGTCTTTGACCAACTTCTCCCAGTTCGGGGGATGGGTGTAGGTGACTTCGAGGCCGCCGCCCTGCGTGCGGAAGAACCACATGCCTCCGGTTCTGGAGAGCATCGGCCCATGCGGAACGTTGGGGGGACGCCAGAAATAGCAGCCAGCCCGCATCACGCCGCGTTCTCCCAGCAGTGTATCACCCCGCAACATGAACGCTTCCTCGACAGTGGGATGGATCTCGGCACGATCCTCGCGCCAGAGCGGAAGGACGGCGGAGATCCATGTCCAGTCGTGCGTTTCCGGGTCGCTGCGCAGGGGTTTGACGAGAATACCGGGCGGCGGCCCCTCTAAACGGGCAGAGCTCCAGGGCATCTCGGAGCTATTAATGCAGGGGATATACTGATCGAGCCTGGCATTCGCCTTGGAGGTTTCGCCGGCTACAAAGTCGGGGCGGCCTGCGAACATGATAAGCGCCAGGCATCCCTGCACACTGGCAAGCGGGCCATGCGCCATCCCGGCGGGAATATAGCTATAGCAGCCATCGATAAGGCGCGTCGAACCGGCAGTGAGATCCCCACGCAGCACGAAGATTTCTGTGGCGACACTGCGAAAGCCAGCCGTCGCTTGCTGCCAGCCAGCGGGCAGTCCCAGCAGCATTGTAGCCGCGCCCGTCTCATCATCCTCGCTGAGCAGCTTCTGGAGGGCATTACCATCGATCCCTGGCAGCGAGACCGGCTGCCAGGGAAGTACCTGGGTATCCACAAACTCGATGTGCTTTCGAACCATATTATTCTCCTCGGCGGATATCCATGAACGTTAACGATCAAGTCCGGCAGTCCCTTACCCCATGTCATCCTGAGCGGCAGTGAAGGATCAGCGTGCCCTCATTGGATCCTTCGCCGCCGCTCAGGATGACATGCTGGCTTACTTAGACGGCAATAGTTTCAACCTCTACACCGGATTTGACATTGCGTGCCAACAGAAGTACGGCGGCACTGAGCAGCAGCGGAATAATGACGAAGAACAGCATCGTCTGGTTCCAGCCCACCGCTCCGATCATATTGCCAGTAATGAGGGGAAATATGCCCAGGCCCAGTGCCACAGCAAGCGATCCCGTAAAGCTCGCGCCCGTCGCGCGGATCCTGGTCGGGTAGCACTCCGTCACCAGCAGGCCCTCAATGGCGGCTGTACCATAGAAGAAGATGCTCATGAAGGTAAACCAGAGAAAGACGGTGAGCCAGCCATTAGCCAGCCAGAGCAGGCCGGCAAAGCCGACGGCGCCCAGTACAGCCCAGATAATCATGGTATTGCGCCGCGTCAGCACAAACTCGCCAACGAAGCTGGCGCTGATGTAGCCGATGACGGCAATGCCATAGGCGATGCCGGTTAGATAAGTAGCCTGCGCAAAGGTAAAGCCCTTTACGGCTTGCAGATACGTCGGCAGGTAGAAGGCAATACCTCCATACGCGCCAGCCCAGAGAAAGGTGGCGATGAAAAGGACGATAGTTGTGCGCCGCAGTTCGGGCGAGAAGAGTTCGCTCAGGCTCACGCGCTCGGCCTTTTCTTTGCTGGCAACCACGTTCGTCTGTTCAGCGGCGATTTTCCCTTCTCGCACGGCTTTTAATGCCTCGAAGCGGCGCGTCTCTTTGAAAGCCACGCGCAGGACAATGATAAAGAGCGCCGGAACGATTCCGACAAAGAAGACCGCGCGCCAGCCATAGGCGAGCACGATGGGCACGGTTATCAGCGAAGCGATGAACCAGCCCAGCGGATAGCCAATTTGCAGGATGCCGGTCAGGACGCCACGCCAGCGGGCCGGCGATTCCTCGGCTACAATCGTGTTGGTGAGCGGAGCTTCGCCGCCCGTACCTATGCCGGCCAGCCCGCGCGCGATGGTGAAGGTGACGGCGCCGGGGGCCAGACCTTGTAGCGCGGTAAAGATGGCATAGAAGATCAGCGTGATCTGAAAGACCGGCTTGCGTCCCAGGCGATCAGTGAGGATGCCCCAGACCACGACGCCGATGCCGGTTGCGACGGAGGTAATGGCGAGGATCAGACCGATATCCCCCAGCGTGAGATGGAATTCTTTCGCGACCTGGGGAATGACAAAGCCGAAGAATGCCTGATCCATTTGCGCCAGTGTCCAGCCCAGCAGACACAGGCCGAAAATGAACAGGGGCTGCCGCGTGATGCCGCCGTATGCCTTTTGCACTGGCGCCGGCGCCGATAATGTTGGTTCGCTCATGGTGCCTGACTCCTTCATTTAACTTGTTCGCGCTGTACCTTGACCGCTTTCACGGCCTTGATGATGTTCTGATAGCCGGTACAACGACAGAGATTGCCGGCGATGGCACGGCGAATATCGTCATCGCTGGGATCGGGGTTATCGCGCAGCAGCTCGGTGGCCGCCATCAGCATGCCGGGGGTGCAGTAGCCGCACTGAAAGCCATATTCGGCCCAGAACGATTCCTGCAAGGGAGTGAGCTGCCCATCCCGCGCCAGCCCCTCTACCGTGGTGATGGTCGCACCATCGGCGCTGACGGCCAGGATCGTGCACGATTTCACGATCTGCCCGGCAAGCATGACAGTGCAGGCTCCGCAGTGGCCGGTGAGGCAGCCAATATTGGCGCCCGTCAAGCCCAATATGTCGCGTATGCAGTGGATGAGGAGCATACGCGGATCGACGTTGATCTGGTGCCGCGTTCCGTTGACGGTAAGCTGGATCGTCACTGTCCCGGCCTGTTGAGCGGGCTGCGCCGTAATCTGGCCTGTTCCGATCTCTGTATTCATGTTGATAGTCTCCTTCCTGCTACCTGCTGCTGCCACAGCGCGCCAGCGCTGCCTCGATAGCGCGTTTGACGACCACGCCCGCCACGATCCGGCGATAGGTCCCGTCGGCCTGTACATCGCTGATCGGATCTTCTACCGCCACGCGGGCCAGTTCCGCAGCGCTATCGAGCGCTTCGGGGGTGATAGCATTGCCGACAAGCGCGGCCTCCACGGTTTGCAGGCGCAGCGGGCGCGAGGCGACGCCGCCCAATGCGAGCCGAACTTCGTTGCACACGCCATCCTCGCTGAGCGTCAGCACGCAGGCCGCGCTGGCGATGTTGTAGCAGCCGTCGCTGAACGTCAGCTTATAGTAGGCATAGCCGGATCGTGGACTGAGTTCGGGAACGATAATCTCCGTCAGCAGTTCATTGGGACGCTCAGCGGTTTGCAGTGGAGCAAGGAAGAAATCAGCGGCGGGGATGATGCGCTCGCCGCCCGCGCTGATCAGGCGCAGTTTCACATCCAGCGCCACCATGCTCGCAAGATAATCCCCGGCATTGCTGCCCCGGCAAATGCCGCCGCCGATAGTGCCCCGGTTGCGCACCTGCACGCCGCCGCCGATGGATGCGGCGGTTTCGGCGAGCAGGCCACAGCACTCTCGCACAAGGGGATCTCGTTCGAGCCGGCGGTGCGTGACTGTGCTACCGATGTGCAGGTTGCCATCGCGCCTGCTCAGATCGCTCAGGGACGCAATGGCCCGCAGATCGAGGATCGCGGCGGGGCTGATCTCCCCCGCTGTCATTGCCGGCACTAACTCCTGGCCGCCCGCCAGCACGCGCATGTGATCGCCATATTGCGCCAGCAAGGCACAGGCCGCGCCAACGCTGGAGGGGGCATAATAGGCAAATGTTTGTGCAATCATGGCATCCTCACTTCATGTCGATAATGCAGTCGCGATCAACTGGCCCCTCTCTGCCGCGCCTCGCGCAGCATACGCAAGATATTGGGCGGATTCAACGGTAGCCGGCTGACTTCTACGCCAAACGGGGCCAGGGCATCGACGACGGCATTCACCACCGCAGCCTGCGTACCCCCGACGCCGGCCTCGCCCGCGCCCTTCGTACCAAGCAGCGTATAGGGGCACGGTGTCTCCTGGTGGCCGATCAGGATCTCCGGCACATCCGCCGCTCGCGGCATCAGGTAGTCGCGCAGAGAGGTCGTCAGTGGCCGGCCCTTTTCGTCATAGACGACCTCCTCGGAGAGCGCCGCGCCGATCCCCATCGCTACCGCCCCCTGCGTCTGCCCCTCGACAAAGACCGGATTGATAATCACGCCGCAGTCATGTACCACGGCTATTTTGCGTACTTTCGTGCAGCCCGTCTCGATATCGACCTCGACGAGCGCGATGTAGGCGCCGTTGGAGTAGGAGGGATACGGGTTGATGCGACCATGCTCATCGGGAATGTGCCGGATATGCGGCGGGCGATAGACCTGGGTAGAGGCCAGCGTGGGTTCCACGATGCTGCCAATGTCGTAGGCGCGGTTATAGCCGGCCAGCGCGACCTCGGCAAAGTTCAGCGCGCGGCCAGGCGAACCTTTGGGGTAGATCTTACTGTCCTCAAAGACGACATCTTCCGTGCTGCACTCCAGCATGGCAGCCGCCAGCTTCGCCATTTTCTCGCGCACCTCGCGCGCCGCCAGCGCCGCCGAGGAGCCGCCGACGATCATGCTGCGTCCGCTGTAGTTTCCATGACCGTAGGGACAGATCTCGGTATCGCCCTGCGTCACCTGGATGGCGCTGATCTCGATGCCCAGCGTGTCGGCCACAACCTGGGCGATGGCCGTATCGTTGCCGCCGCCGGGGGTGGTTACTCCGGTCAGGATCGAGACTGTGCCCGACGGATCGACGCGCACGGTGGTGGAGTCGTAGCCGCCGATCATCGTGGATGGGACGGCGCCGCCTTCGGGCGTGAGTTCGTAGGCGATGCCGATGCCGATGTAGCGGCCCTCCCTGCGTAACTGCGCCTGCAAGCTGCGCAGACCCGGGTAATCGATCAGATCGAGCGCCTTCTGCAACGCGCCCTGATAGTTGCCGCTATCGAGGATCAGCCCCGGCACGGTGGTATAGGGGAAATCCTGGGGTTGCACGAAGTTGCGCATACGCACCTGCGCCGGGTCCATGCCCAACTTGCGCGCCACCAGGTCCATGATGCGCTCCATGACCAGGTTCGTCGCCTCCTTGCCATAGCCCCGCGCGGCATTCCACGGTGGCTTATTTGTCGCCACCACCGAGAAGATAAATTCGCCATGTTCTATCTTGTAGCCGCAAGGCATGGTCAGGGCCGTCAGGTAGGTCATCGGCCAGCCCACCATCGCCTCCAGCGCCCCAACGTTAGCGATGATATGGTCGCGGATAGCCAGCACACGCCCATCGGCGTTGAACGCGACTTCAAAGTGATGCGTCTGCTCGCGCGCGCCGACGATCAGGTTCTCGCTCCGGCTCTCCACCCACTTAACGGGCGCTCCGGTCAGCATGGAGAGGATACAGACCAGCACCTCTTCGGGATAGCCGTGCATCTTCGATCCGAAAGCGCCGCCGACATGCGGGGCGATGATGCGGATTCTATTCTCCGGCATACGCAGCGCGGTGGAGAGGACCAGGCGCAGCGGGTGAGGATTCTGGATCGAGCCATAAAAGGTCAGGTTCCGCGTGCGCTTATCATAGTGGGCCAGGTAGCCGCGCGGCTCAATGGGGGCCGCGTTGTAGCGCTGGATCTTGATGGTGTCTTTGATGACGTGATCGGCTCCGGCGAAAGTTCCCGCCGTATCGCCGCCGATAAAGGGAATACGCACGACAAGGTTGCTGTTCCAGCCCTCGTACAATATCGGCGCCTCCGGCTGCAAGGCTTCTTCGGCATCCAGCACAACCGGAAGCTCTTCATACTCGACCTGAATGAGATTCAGAGCAGCCTCGGCGTCGTTCGCGCTGGTCGCCACCACGGCGGCGACGGGTTGGCCGGCGTAGACAACTTTGTTGACGGCGAGAGGGTAGACATCGGTGCTCTGACCGCCAAAGAATTTGGGATCAACCCAGTGGGGAATGGGATTGCACAACTGCTTGATCTCGGCGCTGGCGAGCACCCTGACGACGCCGCGCGCACTGGCGGCGGTTCTGGTATCGATGCTGCGAATATGGGCATGCGCGCAAGGGCTGCGCAAAATAGCGGTATAGAGCGTGCCGGGCAGGGCGATATCATTGATGAAGTCCGCGCTGCCGGTGACAAAGAGGTCGCCGTTGAGTTTGCGCAGGGACGCGCCGACGTAGTTTCCGCCTGGCTGCTGGCCTCTCTCCAGAGTGGTAGTCATAGCTTGCTGCACCTCCCTTCGTGCTTTTTTTACTCGTATGTTTTCTGTACTCTAAAATAATCCTGCGCGACTTTGGAGGAATGGAGATTATCGAGGACACCCCGCGCCCCGTCAGAGGCCACCGCCCCTGCACCCCCTGTGCCGGGGCTAATGCTCGCGCAGGAGCGAGCCGAAGCCCTGCAATTGATCGCTGATGCCATTGGTGCGCAGGGCATGCCACATCGTCGCCGCATTGATGGCGATGACCGGCTTGCCCAGTTCTCGCTCAGCCTCATCGGCCAGCCGCACCATCGAGAGATTCGTGCCTACCTGGACGATAGCTTCCACGTCCGGCCCGTTGAGGTCCTGGATCACCTGGCGCAGCGTGGCAGGCTCTACCTTCGCAATCGAGACCGCCGTGGGACACTTCAAGCCGTGATGGCGCATCACGTCGTAGCCGTTTTCGGCGAAGAAGGTGCGTACCTGCTCGTCGGCGACGGGCTGGTAAGGCGTCAGGACGGCGATGCGACGCACGCCGAAGGTTTGCAGAGCAAGCTTACAGGCGTCCGCTCCCGTGGAGACGTTGAGACCTGAGAGCGCTTGCATACGCCTGGTGAAACGCTCGCTGCCCTCTTTGCCACCCCAGAACGTCTCTGCCGACATACCCATTACCAGGTAGTCCGGTTCGGCGGTCATGACCTCTACCACGGCCTGATCAATCGAGGCGCGTACCTGCTCAAGCAGATGCACGAACTGGTCGTTGCTGCCAAGCCGCGAATCTTCGATGTAGATGCGACTGCCGTGCAGCGTGATGCCATGCGGCGCCATCGCATAATAGTCCGGCTCGACGATGGTATTGGTTGAGGGCATCAATAGGCCCCATTTCCCGCGATAACCCAGTACATCAGGCATGGTTGCTGGCCTCCCTGATCCAGCGGCGAATCTTCTCCGGCGTGACCGGAATCTCATTCACCTGGACCTTGAATGGTTGCAGTGCATCCTCGATTGCCGAAACGATAGCAGCCGGTGCCGCCATCCGCCCTCCTTCGCCCGCTCCCTTGATGCCGCGATAGGTGAAGGGCGACGGCGTCTCCATGTGTACCAGGCGCACCTTCGGCATCTCCATGCTCGATGGGAGCAAATAATCCATGAAGGTCGATGAGAGGCTCTGTCCCTGATCGTCGTAGACGAACTCTTCGTAGAGCGCGCTGCCGACGCCCTGGCAGATGCCGCCGAGCACCTGCCCCTCAACGCCTGGCGGATTGACAATCGTACCACAATCGTGCAGCACGGCATAATCCAGGAAGCTGACCTGGCCGGTTTCCGCATCGACCTCCACAACCGGCAGGTGTACGGCGAAGCCAACCGCCGGATTGAAGCTCCCCCAGCTCCCGCTCTCCGCGTCGGGCAGACTGGCATGGGGATGATCGTAGCTGACTGTCGCCTCCAGACCGGAGGTAAGGCCCTCCGGCAAGTCGAGGCTGCGCGTGTTGACATGAGCCGCCACCTGCTTGAACGAGAGGCCCTTACCGGGAACGCCGAAAACTTCGAGCCTGCCGGTAGCGGCATTATAGCGGACATCGCTCAGGTTCGCTTCCAGCACATGAGCGGCCACGCGCCGCATCTTCTCCTTGATTTCCTGCGCGGCGAGGTTGGCCGCGCCGGAAAGCATGGCGGTCATGCGGCTGCCGGCCATGCCCATCGAAGGTCCGGCCAGCGTGGAATCGAGCCGTGTAACGCTGATATCGGCGGGATCGATGCCGAACTCTTCGGCCATGACCATCGCCGCCACCGTTTCGACGGCGGTGCCGAGGCCGGGTGTATGCAGGCCAACACGCATCTTGCCATCCTGGTCGATACGTACAGTGATCGTCTCCGGGGCGGCGGTTGCGGTCAGACGCGGCCTCTCAAAGAGCAGCCACAGTTCGGTGAGGCTCGGCACGCTGCGCTCCGGGATGGTGGCGATGCCGAGGCCGATATAGCGACCCTGCGCCCGCGCCTCACGCTGGCGCCTGCGCCAGTCCTCGTAGCCGAGCAGGTCGAGCGCCCTTCTCAGCGCTTCGGGATAGTTTCCCGAATCGTAGACGTTACCTACGGGCGTGGTATATGGGAACTGCTCCGGCTTGATGAAGTTGCGGCGCCGGATCTCGCCCCGCGAGATGCCAAGCTCCGAGGCAGCGGCATCCGCCATCCGCTCGATCATGAAACTGGCCGCCGCCGCCCCATAGCCACGATACGCCGCCTGTCCCGTTTTGTTGGTCGCTACAAAGGTAATATCGGCCTCCACGGCTTTGATGTCGTAGGCTCCGCCGATCTGCGACATGGGGCTGGCATTGGAGCCGGCTCCGAGCAGGAAATACGCCCCCTGGTCCTCTACGACCTTGAAGCGCAGGGCCAGCATTCTGCCATCGCGCGTCAGGGCAAGTTCGGCATCATAGCTGCGGTTCTCGCCGTGGTTATCGCCGGCAATGAGATTGTCGATACGGTCCTCGATAAATTTGACGGGCCTCCCAGTCTCCATCGACAGGAGAGCGCATACGACCATATTGCGCGGCTGCCAGAACTTGCCGCCGAAGGCCCCGCCGACATCCTGCGCTACCGTGCGGATATGATGCTCCGGCAGATGCAGCGTATGGGCCAGTGTGCGCATCAGGCTGTAGCTTTGCAGGTTGCAATAAAAGGTGAGATCCCCGCTGCCACTGTCGTAGTGAGCGACGCAGCCGAACGTATCGAGCGCGGCCCCGCTGTGCCGGCTCCAGTAGATGCGCCGGCGCACAACGTGATCCGCCCGCGCGAAGAGGCCATCGCAGTCGCCCCACTTGAGGTGGCGATGCATAATTACGTTTGATCCCAGCTCCTCATGCACCAGCGAAGCACCTGGCGCCAGTGCCGCTTCTGGCGTGGCTACCACGGGCAGCGGCTCGTACTCGACGACGATGCGCTCGCAGGCATCCTCGGCAGCATAGCGACTCTCGGCGGCTACCGCGACCACGCCCTCGCCGACCAGGCGCACCTTCCTATATGCCAGCGGATATTGATGGACCGGGATGGGTGGATCAGGTATCTCAGCCAGCGAAAAGACTGGCCCGGAACGCGCCGCAGCCTCCTCGCCCGTCAGAACCGCAACCACGCCGGGCACCTCCCAGGCGCCGCTGACATCTGTCGAAACGATACGCGCATGAGCATAGGGGCTACGCACCAGCGCAACGTGGAGCATGCCCGGAAGTTGCAGGTCGGCGATGAAGTGCCCGGCCCCACGCACCATGCGGGCAGATTCAAGCGTTCTGCGCGGTTTGCCGATCACCCTGGCAGCTTTCTGGCCCGTCTCAAGCATGATGCGTCTCCTCCCGCGTGACCTCTTCGGACTGCCTGGATGCAGCACCACCGTTCCGCAAGCTTGCGGCATAGAGCACCGCCGCGATGATCTGCTGGTAGCCCGTGCAGCGACAGATATTGCCAGCGATGCCCTCGCGCACCTCCTCTTCGGTGGGATCGGGCTTCTCTTGTAGCAGCGCGACGGCATTGAGCAGCATGCCGGGCGTGCAAAATCCGCACTGCAAACCATGCTTCTCGCAAAACGCCTCCTGAACCGGATGGAGCGGCGCGGTTGGAGCGGCAAGCCCCTCGACGGTCAGGATCTCGCTGCCCTCGGCCTGTACCGCCAGCACCAGGCAGGAACGAGCGGTTCTGCCGTCGATGAGGACTGTGCAGGCGCCGCAGACGCCATGCTCGCAGCCAAGATGCGTGCCGGTCAGACCAATATCCTCACGCAGCACATCGGCCAGCAGTTTACGCACCGGTATGCTGCGCCGGTAGGACCGCCCGTTCACTTTGAGTTGGATCGTTGCATGTGCAGCACTATGAGCAGACATCGTTGATTACTCCATTACCGGGTCGTGATTGAGCCGCGAGAGCGCCGTATTGAGTGCTCGCCTGGTTAGCGTGGTTGCCAGTTCGCTGCGATAGATTGCCGACGCATGAATATCGCCCGGCGGACGCAGGTTGAGCGCCGCGACTTCCGCCGCCCGCTCCACCGCCCTCCCGTCCGTGATGCTGCGGCCCGCCAGTTCCGCCTCGGCAGCCAGCGCCCGCACGGGCGTATCAGCGACGCAGCAGAGCGCGATACGCGCGCGGCGAATGGTGGCAGCATCGCATTCCAGCCGGCAGCCGGCCCCTACCAGGGCATAGTTGCCGTGTGTACGCGCGACCTCTAACCAGCATGAGCAGGAGCGCGCCTGGACAACGGGAATTTCGATGCGCGTGACGATCTCATCCTGTTTCAGCGCCGTGGTCAGGGCTGAAACGTAAAAATCGCCAGCCGCGATGGTGCGCTCACCGCCCGGTCCTACGACGATGAATTCGGCGCCGAGCGCGAGCAGCACCGCCGGTACCTCGGAGGCCGGATCGGCATGTACAGCGTTGCCGACCAGCGTTCCGCGATTGCGGATTGCCGGGTGGGCCACATAGTAGAGCGCTTCGGCGAGCAGCGGAGCGGCCTGTCGTACCAGTGCCGATTTTTCCACTTCCGATTGGGTAACAGCAGCGCCGATCAACAGGCGCTGGCGCTGACTATCCAGTTCCAGCCGGGTCAGCGAGGCGATGCGCGTAATATCCACCAGCAAGTCCGGTTGGGCGAGGCGCAGGTTGAGCATCGGCACCAGGCTCTGACCGCCGGCCAGTATCTTTGCTTCGCCATTGCTCCGCGCCAGCGCCTCCACTGCCTCCTCTACGGAACCAGCACGGAGATAGCAAAAAGAAGGTGGCTTCATAGCTTCTCCCAGAGAGCGCGGTAAATATCTATGTCGGGTTATCTTTCACAAGTATAGGGAGGAATGCTGATCGCTGTCCATGTGCTTGAGCACAATATCTGGCCCATCTCATTTGTGCTCAAGCACATGGATCTATTCTGGAACGGTAGAGGGGGAACCAGGCCCCTCCCCATGTCATCCTGAGCGGGCAGCGAAGGATGACATGGGACGGGGCTTCCCATCTTGAAAATTAAACTTCAGCATATGTGAGGTTTACTGGAGCTTCGATATAGTGGATCGCTTTCCACTCTGGCCCTTGCCGGCGAGCCAGAAGATACACCCTTGCCACCCCGCTCGATTGTGTGTTGCGCTGGTGGCTCTTTCCACGCCAGCGGCCAGTGCTGAGCACCCAGGCTGTCTTACCGAGGATATCGGCACATACAGGCTCAAAGCTCACCTCGAACCATTCCATGATCTCTGTCGTGAAACGATAATATTCCTGAATAGCCGGCCATTCCAGCAGCGGCTCGTGGCGCTCCTCGGCGACATAGACAAGGTGCGGATAGCTGGTATCCCATACCGACTCCAGCAGGGCGCGATCCAACCTGCGCCAGCCCTCTTCCCAGGTCGAGAGGATGCGCCGCAAATCCGCCGGCAGTGGGGGTGCGCTCTCTGTCATATCGTGATATGCCTTCCCTCATGGTCCCTTATTGTGCGTCGCTACCCATGTCATCCTGAGCGGCAGCGAAGGATGACATTCCTGAGAATTACAGAGCCTACCGCTCTGGATGACTGGGGCGACGGCGCACAGGGAGATATTCTACTCCTTTCAACATAACGCGATCTGTCGCCTCTGCCTATGTGCTGGAGCACAAAGTATCTTCTGCTAATACTATGCTCAGGCACATAGACACCGGCTTCGCCGCCGCGTATGCTATAAAAGATATATTATCGAGGTCAGGAGTTGCTCCGTGGCAGATGTTACCTCTGCTATCCAGGGCCTTTTTTCGGCAATCGTCGAGAAGCGTGTTACAGACATCCTCGCCTACTACGCGGATTCGCCGGCGACCTATGTATTCGTTGAGGGACCACGCTGGTCTACGCTTGGCATCAAAAATATTTCTGAGGGGTGGCGCGCCTTCGTCAATGCGCCGCTGGCCGTGCAATCATGCACGTGGGTTGAAGGGCCTTTCAGCCAGGTCGCCGACGACATGGCCTGGCTTGCCGGCATCGTCGAGCTGACGGTGCAGGTCCGTGACCGCGTGCAAACGCTGCGCCTGCGGGGAACGTTTGTGCTGCGCCGCGCTCGCGAGGATTCCTGGTCCATCGTCCACGAACACTTTTCTTTGCCGGCAAGCGATCCCTATGGCATTGGCGACTGGCTCGAACATGATCGGGCCACAGCATCCTGACGCTCTATTGTGCAACGATTGGCGCCAGGGGAGCCGAAGTACGGCGGGAAGCCGATCCCATCATCTCCTCGATCTTCAACGCGAGATCCAGGCGCAGGCGCGTATCCCCATCGCTAAGATCAACGCCCAGCAGTTCCTCGATCTGCTTGAGACGATAGAGCACCGTGTTGCGATGCGTAAAGAGCTGCTGCGCGGTAAAGGCCAGGCTGCCATTCGAGGAGAGATAGAGGCGCAGAGTGCTCAACAGATCGGGATGAGACAGGATATTGCCCAGCGTTTGCCGCGCGAAGTGCTCCAGCTCGTGGCGGTCAGTCGCGCGCACGAGCACGGCCAGCACACCGAAATCCTCAACCATCAGTGCCTCGCCCCGGCGGTTCAACTGTCGCATCAAATAGACCGCCTGCTGCGCTGATGCAAAGGAGGCATGCAAATCGACCATGAGCCGGCGCTGCTCCCCTATCCCCACAGTTACCAGGCCCTCCGGCAGCTCAACAGCGACATATTCCAGGAGCCGCTGCATGGTTTCACGGATGCTGCGCGGCGCGTTCTGGGAGGAACTGGCCGGTAACAGCATAATCACCTCTTCGTTGCGCGCGATTTGCAGCGCATGCGGAACATGGCAGCCCAGCCAGTTATACGTCAGTTGCGCGAAACGCTCTTTTAACGAAGCGCTGTTGACATCGCGTTTCTCACATGTCTCATGCGCCGGTTCCACAACGGCGACACAGACCTGAGCGGCGCAGCCCGCCTTCCAGCCGAGCCGCTCCGCCACCAGCCAGAATTTGCTGCCCTCGGCCATACGGTCAGCCAGCAGGTGCTCAACCAGATCTTCTTGCAGGCGACGCTCGGCTTCTCGCGCTGCCTGTTCGCGCATGAGAGTAAGCGCCACCACTATTCCGGCCTGCTCGGCAAGAGCCTGCATCGAGCTGCCCAGTTCGTGGCTCGCGCCATAAAAATAGACATTGGCGAGGTGCTGGCGCTGCACAACCACCGGCGCGCAGATCTGGGCGTCGCGCGTTACCAGCATCGCGTCGCGCGGCGATCCCCAGGCCAGACGCTCACCGTCCACCCCCTGGATCTCGACTGCCACGCCGCTCTGCTCCGCTAGCGCCGTCGCGATAGCCTGGACATTGCCGCCGTCGAGCACCTGTGCTATCAGGCTTTCGTGGACCATCTGACGCTGCTGGGCCTCATCGCGCTGTTTCTGCAACATCTCATGCAACTGTGCGTTGGCGATGGCAATGGCGGCCTGGTTCGCGAACAGGGTGAGCAGCTCAAGGTTCTCCGTTGTATACACGCCGGGCGAGGTCTGGCTGACGGCGGTTACGCCGAGGAAGCTACCATTGAAGATCAGCGGAGCAACCATCAACGCCCTCTCCACATCGGTACTGCCCGCGAGATTTTGTACACGCGGATCGCGACGCGCATCCGCTATAATCAGGCCCCGGCGCGTCCGGCTGGTCTCGCGCAAAATCGGGTTATCATCAAACGGGATGCGCACCCGCAGCATGGCAGGCTCCCGACTGCCATAGCCGGTCACTGCCGCAACGCGGAACATGGAGGTATCGCCCTCGCGCAGCACAATAATCGCAGTGTCGGCGTTGAGCACGCGCTTCTGTTCGTCCAGCATGCCCTGCAACACAGTCTGCACATCCATGATGCTCGTAGAAATGATAGCCTGGCCGCGCGAAAGCGCTTTGAGTTGCGCTACGCGCTTTTCAAGTTCCTGGCGGATGGCCTTTTCGCCAGTGTGGGCCTTTGATCTCCTGGTCCTGGTTATCATGATACCTCCATCTTCGCAATCGAAAGTAACACGACTATATACAAGCAGGGATAGAGAAGCCTGATTCCGAGCGGCTGGGTCCGTGTTACGCCCTACGCACCCGGCGCGGGTAATGCCTGGAGATATTGCACTACCTCGTCGAGTGCGAGCACATCGCCGTATTTGGCCTGGATATCGAAGAGGTTCGCCTGGTGTGGCCCGTCGGCGCGGTCCCCGACAGCTTCCCGGGGCACGATTGGCCGGAAGCCATATTGCAGGGCATCAACCACCGAAGCGCGCACGCAGCCGGAGGTGGTGCAGCCGGTGACGATGAGTGTATCGCAGTTCTGCGCCGCCAGCAGCGAGGCCAGTGCCGTGCCAAAGAAGGCCGAGGCGAACTGCTTGAGCAGCACCGGCTCTGTGGCCCGCCGCTCCAGGCGCGGATCAACCTCCACCGCAGGAGTACCCAGTTTGAGCACTTTGAGCGCGGGAACCTTCGTAATGAAGATCTGTGCGGGCTGCCAGACGCTCTCATCGTAGGCAACCGTGGTGAAAACTATTGGTATCCCCTCTGGCCGCGCCGCATCCAGCAGGCTGCGGATCGCCGCGACAACAGCGTTCAGGTCGGAACCCAGCGGAGAAGCAGGATCGGTAAACGCCTGGATGACATCGACGATGAGCAGCGCGGGCCGCCGGCCAAAGCCGATACGGCGGCTGAAGCCCCGCTCCTGATAGAGTTGTTGAGTTGCATCGAAGTTTGTCATGCTTTTACCTCAGCAGAGAAAAAGCTAAGATCGTTGCAGCAGGCGCATCATGCCGCTGATCGTATCAACAGTATCGAGCGACTGAATGGCATCGCGCAGCGCGGCAATCTGCGCCTCTGGCAGCACCGCCCCCGCATTCATGGCGAACTTCAGCGCCAGTTCCTCATCGCTCAACGGATTCTCAGAACCGCCCCGATTGGCGAGCACGCGCGCCTCATGCATACTGCCATCCTTGAGCCATACGCGCAAAATGGCCGGGAACTGATCGGGGAAGATCCTATCGCACTCCTCGCTGGCGACGCAGCGCACCCGCGCCGCCAGTTCCAACTTTACAGGATCATGCACCGCCTCGTCGCTAAAATCGCTGGCGGAGACGCCCAGCCCGCCCCCTCCCACAAGCGCCGTCGCCACTGTGAACGGCCCGCTGAACCGCGCCGCGTAGCCGGTAGCGGGCCGCGCTTTCTCGGCCTCTGGCTGAGCAATCGTGCGCAGTACCGCGCTCGCCACGCCGAGTTCGATATCGGTAATGTCAGCGACATCGAGGCCCTGTGCCCGCAGTATGCGCGCCGCATCGATGCCCGCGTGCGTAAAGTGGTTTGTAGGATAGGGCTTGAAAAAGATGCGGGGTAACTCCCATTCCTCACCCAGTTTACGCGTCAGCGCTTGCGCGTCAGCCTGCTCATCCAGATACGCTTGCAGGAAGCCAAACCGTCCCTCAAAAACGGTCGGCGGCCCGCTCAGGCCGCTCCTTGCCAGTTCGGCGGCGGCTATGCCGGCATGCGCGGCCCAGCCGCAGTGGATGCGCTTGACCGTCCCTCCTGTGCGGTTCGCCTCGATGATGCCAGCGCCCATACTGGCCGCGATAGCGATGGCATGCCCGATCTCTGCCTCGTCGAGCCGGTAGAGCATCGCCGCCGCCGCTGCCGCGCCGAGCGTACCCGCTATCGAGGTCGCATGCAGACCTTTCTCGAAGAAGACCGAGTTCCCCAACTCGCGGTTGTAGCCCGCCATGCCTATGCGCACGGTGAGTTCGTCGCCCACGGCGATAGCGGCCAGCAGATCTTTGCCCGGCGATTGCGCTGCCTCGGCCACCGCGAGCGCAGCAGGGATGACCGACGCGCTGGGATGCAGCACCGAGGGCAGGTGTGTATCGTCGAAATCGAGCGCGTGAGCAAGCGTGCCATTGAAGAGCGCGGCGCTGCTGGCCGGGTACTGCTGCTGGCGGCCAACGATGCTTGCGCGGGGGGAGCCGCCCCAGTCTTCGATGACCTGCTCGACAATGGTCGCAGGCTCCAGCATGCTCGCGGCAAGGCAGATGCCCAGCGTATCCATCACGCGCCGCTTCACATCCTGTTGCAGCGCGGCATCGATGCCCTGCTCACGCGTCTTTGCAGCGAAGTGGGCGAGTGTTTGAAGGATCGTTTCTGTCATTGCTCAACCACAGCCAGGGGGCGAACAGGCGAACCCGTCGCGCCCACGATTTTCAGCGGTGCCAGCACAAAGAGAAATTCGCGGATATGATCGGCGGCCAGCGCCTCTAGATTCAGCATCTCGATGATGTGGATACCGCGCTCAACCAGCAGCAGGCGATGCACCGGCAGCAGGCGGTGGCCCATCCCTGGCGGGATATGCTCGTAGGCGGTGGTATCGCTGCCCGTCGCGCGAATGCCGTGCTGCGCCAGCCAGCGTGCCGCCTCCTCGTCCGGCCCCGGCACGCCGGACTCATGGCCCAGAAATCTGCCAGGATCATCAAAATATCGCGCCCAACCGGAGCGCACCAGGACGACATCGCCGCTCTGTATCGCTACGCCCGCCTGCTGAGCCGCCGCTTGCAGATCCTGCGCGGTAATGGCATAGCCGCCGGGCAGGACCGTACAGCCCTTGAGCGCTGCAACGTCGAGCAGCACGCCGCGACAGACCAGCGGCTCCATCGTGTCGATGCCGAGCCGCGTAAAGCTGCCTCCCTTCTGCGCCTCATAGGCTGAAATAGCGCCGTGCAGCTCTCCCCGGTAGGAGACGTGCGCCAGCGCATCGACATGCGTTCCGACATGGCCGCCGGTGACGATCAGTTCATTGGCAGCCGAGCTTCCGTCCTCGCGCACCATGTCGCCATGCCGGCGAATGAGCGCCATGCGAAAGCCGGGATGATTAGGGGAAGATGGCATCCCCACCTTGAGCGGCTGGGCCAGATCGTAGATCCTCACGCCAGCCGCCAGGCTCTCTAGCAGCTTCATGTCGAGAGTGCTCCTTTCCGCTGAGGATGACGCATCGCGCTCATATCACGCCCTCGCGCGCCAGTTCCGCCAGGTCGTCGGCATTCAGGCCCAGTCGCGCATACACCTCCTGGTTGTGCTCGCCCAGGCGCGGCCCGGCCCATTTGATCTCCCCCGGCGTCTCGGAAAGGCGGAAGAGCACATTCTGCATCTTGAGCGGGCCGAGTTCCGGGTCGTCCACGCTGATGATCGACTGCAATGCCTGGTACTGCGCATCGGCCAGTACATCGGCCACCGTATAGATCGGGGCCACCGCTGCCTGCGCCGCTTCAAACTCCCTGGTCACTTCTTCGAGGGTATGCCGCGCAATCCATGCGCCCACTACGGCATCCAGTTCATCGGCATGCTTCGCCCGCCCGGCTCCCGAGGCAAACCACGGCTCCTGGATGAACTCGGGATGCCCCACCAGGCGCATTACCCGCTCGGCCACGCTCTGCGCGCTGGTGGAAATCGCCACCCAGCGGTCATCGGCGGTGCGATAGGTGTTACGCGGCGCGTTATTGCTGGAGCGGTTGCCGGTGCGCTGCTGAATAATGCCGAGCTGATCGTAGATGGTCGGCTGCGCACCCAGGATGGTCAGAATTGGCTCGATAATCGCCAGGTCGATTACCTGGCCGCGCCCCGTCATCTCGCGCGCGCGCAGAGCGACCAGAATGGCATAGGCAGCGGCCAGGGCGGCGATGCCGTCGGCCAGGCCGAAAGGTGGCAGGGTAGGCGGACCTTCCGGATCTCCGGTAATGGAGGCGAACCCGCTCATAGCCTCGGCCAGCGTGCCAAAGCCCGGGCGATGGCTATAGGGGCCGAACTGCCCGAAGCCGGTCACGCGCGCCAGGACCAGGCGCGGGTTGATCTCCGAGAGTTGTTCGTAGCCCAGTCCCCAGCGCTCCAGCGTGCCCGGGCGAAAGTTCTCAATAACCACATCGGCGTCTTTGACCAGTTGCCGGAAGATTTCCTGCCCTCGGGGCGTGCCCAGGTAAAGCGTAATCGCCTTCTTATTGCGGGCGAGCACCTTCCACCAGAGGCCCACACCCTGTTTCGCCGGGCCGTGCAGCCGCGAGGGATCGCCCCGGGGATGCTCGATTTTGAGCACCTCGGCGCCGAAATCTCCCAGCATCGTCGCCGCCAGCGGTCCGGCGAAGAGGGTAGCCAGATCGATCACTTTGAGTCCTGCCAGCGCCTGGTTCTGCGCCATCGAAACCTCCTTCAATATCTGTCCCTGTGTCAATGCCTGAATGGGTTCGCGCGTATATCTTGAGGAAGGATGCCATCCCAGCCCATCTGGAGCGAGATGCCGCGCGCTGCCTCCCTGACCAGCGGGCGCAGGGAAGCGATCACCTCGTCCGTAAAGCGGTCAATCGGCCCGCACACGCTGATCGAGCCGAGCGCGTAGCCATCGTAGCCAAGTACGGGAGCAGCTACCGACGCGGCCCCCGGCTGGCGCTCGCCCCGCGAAAAGGCCGTGCCCATCTCCACAATCTGCGCCAGCTCGGCTTCAAGGACCTCCTGGTTCACCTTCGTCTGCGGCGTGAGCGCGGGAAGCGGGCTGGAGAGAATGTGCCGGCGCAGGTCGGGCGCGCCGAAGGCGAGGATGACCTTCCCCGATGATCCCGCGTGCAGAGGATAGGGCGTTCCGGTCTCGATGACCATTTTGATTTCCTTGAGGCTTGGCACCTGGTCGAGATAAACACGCGCGATGCCCATCAGGGCCGTGACTGTCGCGGTCTCCCCTGTCGTTTGCTGCAATTGTCGCAGCACCGGCAGGGCGATGGTGCGCAGGTCGAGGTCGCGCAGCGCTCGCGCACCCAGCGCCGCCGCCGCCGGCCCCAGGCGATAGTGGCGCCTGCTCTGGTCAAAGACCACCAGATCCCGTGACATCAGCGAACGCAGGATGCGATACACCACCGCTTTGCTCAGGTGCAGCCGGCGCGCGATCTCGCTCACTCCTAGCGACAGCGACGCCCCGGTAAAAAGCAGGAGCACATCGGCGGCGCGTGTCACCGCCTCCGTTCCCGTTTCGGGTGTAGCTTTTTCTGTGGATGTTGTTTCTGCCAACGGAACAAGTCCCTCTCTGTGTCAACCGCCGGAATAGAGAGAATTACCGCCATTTACCCTTGACTGGTCGGGCTGACTTTGTGTAATATCAGTGGTATAATCGTAACATAGAATTTTCTGTTTCGCTAGTGGGAACGCGAAGGAGCCAGAGCTTTTCAACGCTGGTGCAGTAATTATTTATGCGGAGGCGCCCTTGAGGACGCGTCTCCGAGGAGGGAGTAATCACTATGGCTTCTCCTCCATTCGCCACGCAGCGGCATGCCCGGACGAAGCAGCCGGGTGCTCTGCTGCGCAGGTCAGGCGCCGCTATTTTTCTGCTCGTAGTCATCCTTGTCACCGCCGCCTGCGGAGGAACCAGCGGCTCCTCAAACGGCAGCGGAAGCAGTTCAACGCCCCGGGTCATCAAAATTGGCTCCATCCATCCACTCACCGGCGCCCTGGCGGGCGATGGCAAACAGATGGACGAGGCCGTCAGGATGGCGATAGACGATATCAACGCCGCCGGCGGCATCAAGTCTCTGGGGGGCGCGAAGCTTGCCATCGACTCGGTTGATACCCAGGGTGATCCGAACGTCGCGCAGAGCGAGGCCCAGCGTCTGGTCAATGACGGCGTTGCGGCGATGGTGGGAACCTACCAATCGGACGCAACTGCCGAGGTGGCGAAGATAGCCGAGCGCGCTCGCATACCCCTGGTCATCGATGTGACCGCCGCCGATGATATCATGCAGCAGGGCTACCAGTTCTCGTTCCGCATTCAGCCCAATGCGACTGCCATGGGGACCTACGGAGCGCGCTACCTCAAGGCCATCTCCGACGCCGCAGGTTCTCCCGTGAAGACGGTGGCCTACATCCACGAAGAATCGGATTTCGGTACCAGCGTCTTCAAGGCATTTCAGGCGGAGGCAGCGAAAGAGGGCATCCAGGTCGTCAAAGAGATCAAATACAATGCCTTTAACGTCAGCGACCTGACGCTCGAACTGACGCAGCTCAAAGCCGCCAACCCTGACGTGATCGCGGCTACCGGCTACTACAAGGATAGCCTGCTGGTGGCGCAAAACGCCGCTTCCGTCATGCCCAATGTGAAGGCGATGTACGGCGTCGCCAACGGGGCTTTCGATCTGCCACAATTCCCGAAAGACGCGGGCAAGGCCGGCAGCTTCTACTTTAGCAGCAATTATCACTGGAATGCGCTCAGCAGCGACGCCAACAAGATTCGCAGCGAGTTCCAGGCGCAGTATAACGATGAGATGCGCACGCCTGCCGTCTTCTCATACGTCGCGGTGCAGGTCATCGCGAATGCGCTTGAGCGCGCCCGGTCTACCGATGCACAGGCTTTGCGCAACGCCATAGCGCAGACCTCGCTCAACACCTCGATCTTCCCGTTCTCCGGTCCCATCGAGTTCGATAGCCATGGCGAGAACAAAAATGCGCAGCCGATTCTGATGCAGGTGCAGAACGGCAGCGTGATGCAGGTCTATCCCGATCAGTATGCTCAGGCCAGACCTATCTTCCCCGCTACGCCCTGGAGCGGAGGAACGAAATGAGCGCGCGCGGCGGCGTATGGCAGCGGTCTTTCGCGGTATCGCGAAAGACCTGGCTGCTTGTCGGCTCCGGTTGTATCGTCCTTCTCCTGCTCATCTGGGCTGGCAGCGGCACCGCGTGGGGGAGGGCCAGCTATCCCGTGCTTTTGCAGGCGCTCATTACGGGTCTGCTGCTGGGAGGAGTCTACAGCCTGGTATCGATGGGCCTGACGCTTATCTTCGGCGTCCTCGATATCATTAATTTTGCGCATGGAGCCTTGATGGCGCTGGCGATGTACGCCGCCTACCTCCTGGTGACATTCGCTGCCTTCAACCCCTATCTCTCGCTGCTGATTACCGTACCGCTGCTCTTCCTGCTGGGCTTCGTCTTGCAGCGCTTCGTGATCAATCGCATCATGGGGCAGCCGGCGGAGAATCAGCTGCTGCTTACCTTCGGGCTTGCCCTCCTGGTCGAAAACGCGCTGCTATTGATCTTCACGGGGACGCCAAAGGCTCTCCCTGCGCCTTTCGCGCAGAGCAGCCTGCATCTTCTCGGCGCCGTCGTTGATATTCCTCGCCTGATCGCTTTCGCCGGCTCGCTGCTGCTTGCGGGCGTACTCTACTTCCTGTTAAGCAGAACCACTATCGGAACGGCGGTGCGGGCGGTTGCGGAGAATGCGCAGGGGGCGGCGATGGTTGGCATCGACGTGCGCACTATCTACGCGCTGGCCTTTGGCCTGGGCACGGCCTGCGTTGGAGCAGCGGGGGCGCTCGTCGCGCCGTTTCTCTCCCTCGATCCCACCGTCGGTGAACAATTCACGATCATCGCCTTTGTGGTGGTCGTGCTGGGAGGCATGGGCAATGTCGCAGGCGCCTTTCTCGGCGGGCTGATTATCGGCCTCTTGCAAGAGATAGGCGGCGCCTTCTTCCCGAACATCAACAAACTGCTGATCGTCTTTCTGGTCTTCGTCCTGCTGCTGCTCCTTCGACCACAGGGCTTGCTGGGGAGGAAAGCATGAACGCAGTCAAAGGCATCGCGGCACGCCTGGGCCGTGACCTGCTGGTATTTGTTGTGGTGATCGCGCTTCTGGCACTGGCGCCACTCTTTCTTACACGCTTCGAACTGGGCATCGCCGTACAGATGCTCCTCTTCGCCCTGCTCGCCGTCGCCTGGAATGTCATGGGGGGCTATGCCGGCCAGTTCAGTTTCGGGCATGCCGCCTACTTCGGCATTGGCGCCTATATCAGCGCTTACCTGGTTATACATGGCGGCGTCTCTCCGTGGGTCGGCATGCTGCCCGGCGCTGCGCTGGCGGCGCTTCTGGGACTGCTCATCGGCTACCTGTCATTTCACTATGGCCTCAAAGGTGTCTTCTTCGCCCTCGTCACCTTCGCCTTCGCCGAGATGCTGCACCTGCTCACCACGAACCTCAGCCCGCTCAACGGTTCAACTGGCCTGAACATTCCGCTCATCAGCGGCTCGTCCTGGGTGATGATCCAGTTTCCGCTGGGATCGGCGAACTATTATTACGTGATACTGCTCCTGCTTGCGTTCAGCTTGCTGGTAGTTATGCTGCTCATGCGCAGCCGGCCGGGATATTTTATCAATGCGCTGCGCGAGGACGAGGAGGCCGCAGCCGCGCTCGGCATCGATCCCCTGCGCTACAAACTGCTCGCCAGCGCCATCAGCGCGGCGCTGACCGCGCTTGGTGGAGCGTTCTATGCTCAGTATTTGCTCTACATCAATCCCGACCTGGCTTTTGGCGCAACTGTCTCGATACAGATCCTGCTGCCCGCCATCCTGGGGGGCGTAAGGACGATCTGGGGGCCGGTGGTGGGAGCGTTCATCATTACGCTGCTCGGTCAGGCTACTGTCGCACTGGTGCATACGCCGCCGCCGTTTCTGAGCGCCCTCGCTGGTCGTTCGGGGCTGGACGTGATGCTCTACGGCCTGGTTCTCATTCTGATTATCGTGCTCGTGCCGCAGGGGATCTTCGGCGCGATACGAGCGAGGGCGCGGCCATGATCCTGCTCACCGTGCAGCACATCAGCAAAGCCTTCGCCGGACTTCAGGCGCTGGAGGATGTCTCTTTCGATCTCGAAGAGGGCGGCGTCGTCGGTCTGATCGGACCGAACGGCGCCGGGAAGACAACGCTCTTCAATATTATCGCCGGCACAATCAGGCCAGATAAAGGACGCGTACTCTTCGCGGGAACGGATATCACCGGATGGCCTCCCCATCGCATCGCTCATCAAGGGATCGCGCGCACCTTTCAGCTCATGCGGCCCTTCCCCGGCCTTACGGTGCTCGACAATGTGATGGTTGCGACGCTCCAGCGCTCCAACGTCAGGGAGGCGCGGGCGGCGGCGCAGGCAGTGATAGAACGCGTCGGCCTGGAACGCTGGCAGAACAGCCGGGCGGCGACGCTCTCAACCGCCGGGCGCAAACGGCTCGAACTCGCCAGGGCGCTCGCGCTCAAACCCAGGCTGCTCCTGCTCGATGAGGTGCTGGCCGGACTGACGCCCACCGAACGCGCCACGGTGATCGATATGGTCAGAACAATTCACGACGAAGGCATCTCTATCTTGCTTGTGGAGCACGTAATGTCGGCAATCATGGCGCTCTCGCAGCGCATCCTTGTCCTCCACCACGGCAAACTGCTGGCGGACGGGCCGCCCCGGGCGGTCACGCAGGATCAGCGCGTCATTGACGCCTATCTTGGAGAGGATGGCCTGCATGTTGACGCTTAATGGGGTTTCGGCGGGCTACCGCGATCTGGTCGTCTTACACGACATCTCGCTGCATGTGGATGAGGGCGAGATCGTAGCCATCATCGGCGCGAACGGGGCCGGGAAGACGACAACGCTGCGCACCATCTCAGGATTTTTGCGCGCGCGGACCGGCGCTATCGAATTCGCCGGGCGCTCACTGCTCAACAGGCTGCCGCACGAGATTGTGAAGGCGGGTGTCGTGCAGGTGCCGGAGGGGCGCAGCCTCTTTGGCAGACTGACGGTGCGGGAAAACCTGCTATTGGGTGGCTATATCCTGCCCGCAGCCGAGCGGCGGGCGCGGCTTGAGAGCGTCTATCAACTCTTCCCACTGCTGGCCGAGCGGCAGCAGCAAGTGGCGGCCACGATGAGCGGAGGACAGCAGCAGATGCTCGCCATTGGCAGGGCGCTTATGGCGCGCCCCCGGCTCCTGATGCTCGATGAGCCATCTATTGGCCTCGATCCTAAAACAACTCGGGCCGTCTTCTCCGCCATCGGCCAGATCCGTTCAACGGGGCTGGCGGTTCTGCTGGTCGAGCAAAACGCGCTGCAAACGCTGCATATTGCCGACAGAGCGTATGTGTTTGAAAGCGGGCAGGTGGCGCTCGAAGGACCCGCGAGCGATGTACTCAAAAATCCTCGCATCCGCAGCGCCTACCTGGGTTTATGATGAAATGCACTAACCAGAGGTGTAAGCAGGCATGTCATCCTGAGCGGCAGCGAAGGATCTATGCGCCCGGTGAAGCGGATCCTTTCCCTTCGCTCTCGCTCAGGGCTACGGCTCATGCGGCTCAGGATGACATGGGGCGGGGCTTCCCGATCTTGATCGTGAACGTCCAGTAAATGTGCATCTCTTTATTGATGAAAGGAATGAACATGCCTCACTTCGATACAATGATCGTCAATGGACAGGCCGTGCTGCCCGGGCGCGGGCCGGTCTATGCTGATATCGCCATCAAAGACGGGCGTATCGCGGCCATCGGCGAAGGCTTCTCCGTCTCGGATGCCGATGAGGTGATCGATGCGCGCAGCCGCCTGGTCCTGCCCGGGGCAGTCGATGCGCACTTCCATCTTGGCATCTATCGCAATATCAGCGAAGATACCGCCAGCGAAACCACCTCGGCGCTTGCCGGAGGCGTGACCAGCATTATCAGCTATTTTCGCACCGGCAGCCATTACCTGGAGAAGAGCGGCCCCTATCGCGCTATCTTTCCCGAAGTGCTGGCCGCGACACAGGGCCGCGCCCGCGTCGATTACGGCTATCACCTCGCGCCGATGACGCATGGGCAGGTCGAGGAGATCAACTGGCTTGCCAGCGAGCAGGGGGTAATCTCCTTCAAATACTACATGTTTTACAAGGGACTCGACCTTGCGGGAGCCTCGCGCGATGCCCAGGGCTACACCATGTCGGATAGCTATGACCTGGGACACCTCTTTGAGATCATGGAGCAGGTGGCAAAGGTGCAGGGCGAGCGCAAAGACGGGGCGCGCGTCTCGCTCTCGGTGCATTGTGAGCAGCCCGAACTCATTCGCGTCTTCATGGAGCGCGTACAGCGCGCCGGCCTGCTCAAAGGACTCGAAGCCTACAGCGCGGCGCGCCCGCCCCTGACCGAGCATCTGGCAATAGCCGAGGTCGGTGTACTCGCCGATGCCACGCGCAGCCCCATCAACTTTCTTCACCTCTCAAGCGCGGAGGCGCTGGCGGCGGCTCTCCAGGTGCGGCAGCAGCATCCCGAACTGGATACGCGCATCGAGACGACGCTGCACCACCTGGCGCTGGCCTACGAGACCTACAACGACCAGCGCGGCAAGGTGAACCCGCCTGTTCGCTCACTCAATGATATCGAGGCGCTCTGGAAGGGAGTGCTGCGCGGCGATATCGACTGGGTTTGCTCCGATCACGCCTGCTGCTCCGAGACGCACAAAGAGGGCGATATGTGGAAGGCCCTGCCGGGCTTTGGCGGCACGGCGCTGCTCTATCCCTTCATGCTCACCGAGGGCCTGCGTCGTGGCCTCTCGCTGGAACGCGTCGTGAACGTGGTCGCCACCAATCCCGCCCGCGCCTACGGGCTTGCGCCCCGCAAGGGCCTGCTTGCCCCCGGCTGCGACGCCGACATTGCCATCGTCGATATGAGCCAGCGCTACCGCGTCACGCCCGAGCGCCTGCTCTCGGCACAGGAATACACGCCCTTTGAGGGCATGGAGCTGACCGGCTGGCCCGAGCGCACACTGCTGCGCGGTGTGACGGTCTTCGCCAATGGTCAGACCGTGGGAGAGCCGCGAGGAGAGTATCTGCGCCGTCCGCTCACGCTTCCTACCTCGTCTGGAGCGGAGCGATGACGCACGGGGAGCATTTCGACCAGCATCGCCGGTATCTCCCGCTTGTTGTCATCGGGGCCGGGAGCTGCGGCATGATCGCGGCCCTGGCCGCCGCGCGCCGGGGCGCGCCGGTGATCCTGCTAGAAAAAGGGGCGAAGCTGGACAGCAACACTATGCGTTCCACGGGATTGATCCCGGCTGCTGGCACGCGCTTCCAGCGAGCAGCCGGTATTATTGATGACACGCCCGAACTCATGGCGCAGGATATTCTACGCAAGAATCGCGGCGAGAGCGATAGCTCTCTCACGCACCTGCTCTGCACAATGGCTCCCCATGTAGTTGAGTGGCTGGTTGATGAGATCGGCTGCCAACTGATCTGTCATACCGATTTTCTCTATCCCGGTCAGAGCCGGCTGCGTATGCACGGACCTGCACGCGGCTATGGGGCTGAATTATCGCGCCAGCTTGAGCGTGCTGTAAAAGCCGAGAGGCGCATCGAATTGCGCATGCATACGCCCGCGCGCGGCCTGGTCTGGGATGGCAAGCGCGTTACAGGTGTGCGGACCGATGCCGGGATCATCGATTCCAGCGCGGTTATCCTGGCGCTCAATGGCTTTGGGGCGAATCCCGCCATGGTTGCGCAGTATCTTGGGGCAGAGGCCGCAGCCGCGCTCTACTTCGGTTCTCCCAACAATACGGGCGAGGGCATACGCTGGGCGGCTGCCCTGGGAGCCGCGCTGGAGCATATGGACGCCTACCAGGGACACGCGTCGGTAGCCGCGCCCGCTGGACCGCTCGTGACCTGGGGCGTAATTGTAAATGGGGCCATCCTGGTGAATCGGGCCGGACGGCGCTTCGGCTGCGAGACTCAGGGCTATTCCGAGTATACACGGGAGGTTCTGGCTCAGCCGGGCGGTGAAGCGTGGGAGATATTCGATCAGGAGGTCTACGATGCCTCGCGCGATACACGCTTTCAGGAAGTGATCGCCGCCGGGAAAGTTGTGCGCGGCGAGACGCTGCACGAGCTTGCGACCAGCTTTCACCTGCCTGTTCATGCGCTTGAGGAGACGATAGAGGCCGTAAATCGTGCGGCGCGCGGTGCCGCAGTTGACCCTTACGGGCGCGAGGAGTTCCTGAGCGGCCCCCTTGAGCCGCCGTTCTACGGCATTCATGTGCGAGGTGCACTCTTTCATACGCAGGGCGGCTTGAAGATAGACACCCGCGCCAGGGTATTACGCGAGGACGGCACACCGCTCCCTGGCCTCTATGCAGGCGGCGGCGCGGCAGCCGGTGTGAGTGGACGTGGCGTCCAGGGCTACTCCACCGGCAACGGATTACTCACGGCAACCGTACTGGGCAAGATCGCCGGCGAGGCAGCGACGGATGAACTACTGATCGGAGAAATCGGCGCTGGCTAAGGAGACCACTCCCACGACAAGCGGCAGCGTGAAAGAGAACGTTGAACCTTTGCCTTCCTCTGATTCAAACCAGAGGCGCCCACCATGTCGCTCAACCAGTTCCCGGCACAGGTATAATCCCAGCCCCGTCCCGCCAATGCCCCAGGTGCGGGCATTGTCCGCGCGCATGAAGCGCCCGAAGATCTGCGCATGCTGGTGCCTGGGAATCCCGATTCCCTGGTCTTTCACACTCACCTGCACCATATTCTCTTCCGTATTGACGAGCAGCTCAATGCTGATTGGTCCTCCCTGCGGGCTGTACTTGATGGCATTGCCGATCAGATTGGTCAGCACCTGCTCCATGCGCTCCAGGTCGATGTCGGCCACCAGCGGCTGCTCCGGGGTATGCACCTCGATCTGATGACGCGTGGTCGTCTGCTGCATCTGTCCTGCCACGCGCCGGATCAGGGCTATCAGATCCGTTGGCGTGCACTGTAATTGCAAGCGCCCGGCCTGTAAGCGCGTGACATCCAGCAGATCCTCGGTCAGCGTGACCAGCCGCGTGGTCGCTTGCTTGATCTCCTCCAGCGCCTCCTGCTGCCAGCCGGCAAGCGGTGGCCCATGCCCGCGCTGTGTTTGCAAGAGCAGCATATCAGCGAAGCCCTTGAGGGCCGCCAGCGGGGTGCGCAATTCATGGGCGGCAATCCCCACAAACTCGTCCTTGAGCGCCTCGGCCTCCTTGAGCGCCGTCACCTCCTGGTGCATTACCAGCACCACGCGGGTGGGCTGTCCATCTTCCTGCGTGATGCGCCTCCAGGGAGGCTGTACGGAGAGGACCACCGCGTTGACCAGCACCGGGAGACTTGAGCCATCGGGACGCCGGATGCTCTCCTGTTGCTGCAACACGGTCTCCCCACGCTGCACAGCGCGTAGCGTGGCATAGCGCTCAGGGGGGAGCGGATGCCCCTGCGGGTCAAAGATCGCGATCTGGTTGACGCGCAGGAACTCCAGCATCGACTGGTCAAGCGGCCAGCGGGCACCCCATACAGAACTGGCTGCCTGATTGGCAAGCAGCAGCCGCGCCTCCTGTCCGTAGACCAGGTAGACGCTGCTGGGTAGAGCATCGAGGATCTGCTGGAGGAAAGCCAGGCGAGCCTCGGTGCTGGCATGCGCCTGCTGCTCGGCCTGCTCGGCAGCACGGCGCTCGGTGATGTCGCGGTTAATCTCTAGAATGGCGCTCGGCTGGCCCTGCTCATTGCGGAAGAGCACCTGGCGGCTTTCGACCAGCACTGAGCGGCCATCGCGGCAGGTGTGCACCAGCTCCCCTTCCCAGTGCCCGAAGTGCGCGATTTGCTCGTCGATGGCTGCGCGACTCGTAGGGAAGCGGGTATGAAGCAGATTGTGGGTGAGGTGGCCCAGGGCTTGCTGGCTGGTCCAGCCATAGAGGTCCTCGGCACCTCGATTCCAGAAGAGCACGCGGTCTATGGAATCACGGACGATGATGGCATCGGGAGCCAGATTGATAAGCTCTGCCTGTAAGCGGATCTGCTCCAGGCGCTGGAGGCGTTCGGCCTCGGCGCGGCGCTGCTCGGTCACATCGCGAATGGCCGCGATGATGTGCAGGGCGCCATCAAGCATCACGGGACGCAAGCTGATATCGACCGGAAATTCGGTGCCGTCTTTGCGTAGAGCGACCAGTTGCAGACCCTGACCCATCGGGCGCGTGCGTGGTGATCTGGCATAGTGCTGCCGGTGGACCACATGCAGTTCGCGGAAGCGGGCCGGCAGCAAGCTCTCCAGCGGCATCTGCACCAGTTCCTCGCGGCGATAGCCAAAGCAGGTCGCGGCCTGGTCGTTGGCCGCTACAATGATACCAGCCTCATCTACGACGATCAAGGCATCCGGGGAGAGAGCCAGAAGCTGGTCGAGGCCAGTGGCGCTAATGTGTAAGGGAGCGGAGGCAGGAGAAACCATTGCCTCTTCATGCGCTGGGTCGGGCATCAGTCTCTTCTCTTTCCCGGCAGTGCTGGCAGCAGGCGGAAAATCATCGCCTGAACATGCCTCTCATCTCAACAACCATCCTGAATATAGCTTATCACCACTGCTCCGGGAAAACAAGAGAGGTCCGCTTTCGTCATTTTGTGTCTTCCTTGTGACACTGCCTCTCCTGGCTGTGACCTGAATGTGATGTGCAACCTGTATGCTGGAGAGTAGATGAGGGCCAGGGAATAGAAAGCATGGGGTAGATTCAGCACTTGATCAATGAGGTTATACATGAAACAGTTGCTTTCGGAGAAATTATCTCTGAGAGAACATTCAGAAAGGAGAAAGATGGAGTATGTTCACGCAGCGTAATCCTGTATACGGGATAGGGATACTACTCGTCGTTGTAGCAGGTCTCTGGACGCTTGTTCACATCATTCTTGGCCTGACAGGTTCAAGCGCCAATGACTATTGGGGGTTCGCCCTGCTCATCCTGTTTGTCCTCGCACTGATCCTCGCCTTCGTGCAATTTGCGAGCGAGCGGCCGGCTTTAGCTGCTGCTCCTCCGACAGAGACGTTTCCCGACCCGGCGATCTCGCGCTTTTTCCTCGGCTCCACGGGATCGTCTCCCATGTGGTTCGTAGTGCGCATGTATGTGGGAACCGAGTGGCTGCTGGCTGGCTGGGAAAAAGTCATCTCCCCTGCCTGGGGGACCAGTGGCAAAGCCATCGCAGGCTTTGTGGCAGGAGCGTTAGCCAAAACGTCTGGACCTAATCCCGCTGTGCAGGGCTGGTATGCCTGGTTTTTGCAGCATATCGTACTGCCTAACGCGGGTCTCTGGTCATTTCTGATCACCTGGGGAGAAGTGGCGGTCGGTCTGGGACTCCTGCTGGGTCTTCTGACGGGGATTGCCGCTGGCTTTGGCGTACTGATGAATCTGAATTACCTGCTGGCCGGCACCGTCAGCGTCAACCCGATTCTGGGTATGCTGGGCTTATTCCTGTGCTTTGCATGGCGTGTCTGCGGCTGGATCGGCGTTGATCGCTGGTTGCTGCCGGCGCTTGGTCTGCCCTGGAAACCGGGAACCCTCTTCCGGCCTGCCGCCGCGACGTAGCGGTTTGGCCGTTGGCCTGGACAGATCGGGCTGCCAGCTAACCAGAAGCAGGCGCGCACCTCTGCGCGCCTGCTCGATTTTCTTTCTCAGAGGGATTTCAGACGAAGGGCGCGACGCTGGTTTCGGCAGGAAGACTTCTGGAGGCGTGCGCAGGGACCACGCATTGTTGCGCTTCTGGGCAGGAGGGCTTCTACGGAGTGACCGCCGAACTGGCCGACGGCACACGCCTGCGCTCGCGCTACCTCGTCGGCTGCGACGGCCGCCTCCCTTGAGTATTGCAACATGTTTTAAAAAATATGGACAAATATAGCCAAACATGGACTTTTATTCCACCTTTTTAGCCCTTCCCTGAGACTTGACTTTTTCCCTCTAAACACTACATATTGATCTAGTTCAATTTGTCCGTTGACTTTTATGGCATTTAGCGGTACGATTGGACTAGATTACAATGCCAAACAACGTTGTTTGACGAAAGGAAAGAATAGCATGGTAGATAATACAAAGGTAGATGTTCTTGCAGAACAACTCCGTCTGAGGATTAGAGAGGGGGAATTTGGAACAAATGGTCGTCTTCCGCCTCATCGTGTGCTAGCAGAACAACTTCATACAACACGCGAGACAGTTAACAAGGTCATTCAGTTGCTTCAAAGTGAAGGGTTACTGCTAACGAGAGAGAAGTCAGTGTACGTTAAACCGCCACTTATGAAGTTACCGGCCTTTGTTCCTAACCACGATCAGTACATTAGAGAACGTGGTTTAGAACCCATCAGTGAATTTCTTGAGAAGCCTGATCTTGTACCTTTACCCGATTGGGTGGCGAGGCTGTTAGGGAGAAAAGAGGGTGAAATGGTGCCTCATCGCCTGTTACGGCAAGGCATTCTGTATCCTACTGGCGCGGTGTACTACCGTCTCTCAGAAAACTTCTACCATCCAGAATTGGTAAAGGATGAAATCTTTCAAGGCTTGCAGTCTGATCCTCAGTACAACACCTGGACTGCCATGAAAGACAAGTACGGCATAGAGGTTGTAAAGTCAATGAATACGGCGGTTGCAAGACTGCCTACGTTAAGAGAACAAAACCACTTAGGGATAGTGAGAACTACCCCTGTTCTTGAGCTACACGGGACTCAGCTTACTCAGGATGATCTACCTGTGATGGTGAATAACCTTGTTTTTGTTGGGAGTCTTCTTGAGCTATCTTTTACATCAGGTGTCACGAGATAGCCGCTTCACTTTGAGGCTCCAAGCCACTTCACACTGTCATTCCTCTCTTAATACCCTAGACCAATTTGTAGACAAGTATTGACAAGTTGATCTAGGGTATGTCATCCTGTTAGCAGAAAGGTCGATGCGCGAACATCGACCAATGATAAGCGTCTAGTACGGTTAAGACAGCCTGGACACTCATCCCTCACAGTATGGGACGGAGGCGGTCTAGCGTCAAGCACGAGAGGAACGTGACACATGCTGAACTATGCCGAAACCACTCACGTTAGTACCATTGTCTCTGTAGCATCACTCCTACAAGACCAGCATCAGGACGCTACGGCTTCCGCGTTCTCGTATGTGATTGGTCCCATCAATCCTGCACAGATCATCACTATGCACGCACAGCTTTCTACCGGTGATGAATGTTCCCTGCTTCTCCCTATTCATTTGCCGCGTCACATCCTCGATGATCCTGCTTTCCGAGACGGATATGAGTACAATTATCTGAGCGAAGAAGAGTGCAGCAAAGAGGAAGAGGACTGGACGACCAGTGTGACCCGATTGGTGAACCACATCTATTCGAGCTTGACTGATGCACGCCTCTACCGTGACCTTCTTACCGGCAAGATTGTGTCAGACTTCCTCCCCTGGCAAGTGGGCTGGTTACTTCGTGACCTGACCCGTTTAGCCGAGACAGACCGCACACGGGCTTACGTTGGAATTGGGCATCTCTGCTTTTTACTTCCCCTGTTGATCCAAGACCGTCCGGTGACGTGGCCTCGCTATGAGCCATATCGCGCTGACATCCTGCATACACGCGCTATCAAAGCCTATCGGGCGCGGATACGCTTCTACCGTGAGCAAGGGAAGAACTACGATGAGGCGCAACGTTTAGCACTGTGCTAGAGGGGGCCTTGTCAAGCGGGTGCGTTTCCGATTGCATCTGCTTGACAAGGAATATACTACTGATGAAGTTAAGTACCTTCGCACGTCGGGCCGGTATCTGCTACAAGACTGCATGGCGATGGTGGAAGGCCGGTAAGATCAAAGGCTATCAGACGGAGACAGGGACCGTGATTATCACCGAAGAGATGAACGAGCAACCAGGACAGGAACGCATTGTAGTTGTCTACACGCGTGTCTCTGCTAATGAGAACCGGCCTAACCTGGACGCGCAAGCAGAGAGGCTTTGTGCCACTGTGGGGCTAAGGGCTGGAAAGTGGTGAAGGTGGTGAAAGAAGTCGGTTCAGGCGTGAATGATGGACGGAGGAAACTGCTAGTACACTGAGGCGGAAATCCGCCAGTAGTTTAAACCATTAACGCTTTGCCTTGATAGGTCCATTTGAAAGGCTTGGCCATCGTGCGATTGTAGTAGTCGATAAACGCGAAGACCTTGCTCTGCAAGTCCTCGACACTG
>DATGLE010000275.1:0-11923 GCA_035294325.1 Ktedonobacteraceae bacterium
CTCCGGCGTCGTGCGCATCAGCGTGACCGTCGGATTGTGCTTGTAGAGCTTGCGCTGGCGAAACTTCTCCGGGACGGTATCCATCGGGCCGAAATTGACCATATCCAGCGCGCCCAGCGAGACCACCTGCGGAAGACCATGATTGCCTGCCGCTTCCAGACGGTCAGGCCCCGCGCTCAGCACGCCGCCGACAAGCTCATCGGCGAGTTCGGTAGTGGTAATGTCGAGCACCCCCGCCAGGAAGCCGCCGTTGACCAGCGCCTCCATCGACCTGCCACCGGTACCCGTTGCGTGGAAGACAAGCACCTCGTAGCCACGCTCCTCCAGGTATTGGCGCGCCTCCGTCACGCAGGGAGTGGTCACGCCAAACATGGTTGCGCCCACCATCGGTTTCGCGCCGGGCGCAGGCTGGAAGTTGACGTATGCTTGCGCCATGCCAGCAATAGCGGCGGCGGCATTGCTCAAAATGCGCTCAGAGACGCGATTAATGCCCGAAATATCTACAACTGAATACATCATCGTGACATCCACGGAGCCGACATACGGCCTCGTATCGCCTGAAGCAAGCGTTGAGACCATCAGCTTCGGGACGCCTACCGGCAGTGCGCGCATGGCCTGCGTCGCCAGCGCCGAGCCGCCGGAGCCGCCGAGGGCGAGAATGCCGTGCAGGCGCTCTCTGGCGAAGAGATCCAGCACGATGGCAGTAGCGCCACGGGCCATCGTCTCAACGGCGGCGCCGCGATCCCCGGCAGCCGCGAGCTGCGCAACGTCGGCCCCGGCCGCCCTGGCTACCTCGTCGTGCGAAATATCGGGCGGCGCCAGCGGCTCTCCCCTGACGCCGGCGTCAATCAGAATCACTTCGCAGCCAGCCTCCTGCACCCGCCGGCGCAAATAGGCATATTCGGTCCCTTTGGTATCAAGGGTGCCAAGTAATACAACTGTCGCCATAAGCTGTCCTTTCATTCAAGCAAGATAGGGAAGCTCTGCCTCATGTCATCCTTCGCTCTCATGTCATCCTGAGCGGCGACGAAGGATCCGATGACCGTCGTCGGAGCCTTCGTCGCCGTTCAGGATGACA
This sequence comes from Ktedonobacteraceae bacterium, assembly GCA_035294325.1. Lineage (GTDB taxonomy): Bacteria > Chloroflexota > Ktedonobacteria > Ktedonobacterales > Ktedonobacteraceae > DATGLE01. The sequence continues at coordinate 1,079 of DATGLE010000275.1, forward strand.
TTCCAACGCCAAGATAGCGTCGCCTGGTTTCCTCATCGGCAAGCAGCGCGGTTGAAGTAGTCTCCAGGGCGATACGACCCGCCACCATAACGAGCACATGATTGGCGAGGGCTGCCGCGACACTGAGCTTCTGTTCGACGATCAGCATGCCGATCCCCTCACGAGAGAGGCGCTGAAGGGTCTCCAGCAGATGATCGATAATGGACGGAGCAAGCCCTTCCGAGGGTTCGTCCATAATCAGGAGCCGGGCGTTGGTCAGCAGCGCGCGTGCGATAGAGAGCATCTGTTGTTCTCCGCCGGAGAGCGCTCCCGCTCCTATCTTACGCCGCTCAGCTAAACGAGGGAAGAGCGCGTAGATACTCTCTATCGTCCAGCGCCGCTGTAATCGCTGAGTGCGTCCTTGCATGAGTTGCATATGTTCATGGACGGTGAGCGATGGAAAGATACGACGCCCCTGTGGCACATAGCCGATTCCCAGAGAGGCGATTTGATAGGGCTTACGCCCGGCCAGCTTCGTGCCGTCGAAGAGGATATCGCCCTGCGCTATGGGAAGCAGGCCCATGAGCGCCTGGCAGAGCGTGGTCTTACCCATACCATTGCGGCCAAGCAGAGCGACAGGTTCGGCGCCAACCGTCATATTGACGCCCTGGAGGATATGGGCCTGGCCGTAATAGACGTTGAGGTTGCGCACCTCCAGCAGATTGCTAGTCATGGTGTTCCCCCAGATACAATTCATGGACGACAGCGTTCCTGCTGATTTCGTCGGGTGTCCCGGTGACGATCACACGTCCATTATGCATGACGGTGACGAGTTGTGCAATCTGCAAGGCCACATCCATATCGTGTTCAATGAGCAGGACGGTGATGGCGGGATCGAGTCCGAGGATGAGATCGGTGAGCCGAACGCGCTCCCCCGGTGAGAGTCCGGCGGCAGGCTCATCGAGCATGACCATGCGTGGATTGCCAGCAAGCGCCATACCCAGTTCTAACTGGCGCTGCTCCCCATGAGAAAGTGCCCCCACCTTCTTATCGAGGGCGGCCTCCAACCCCACCTGTGCTCCCGCTTCGCGCGCCTTCGCTCTGTGTGGATCGCGGGGACCCGGACGCAGCATGCTCATGCGGTTCGGCGTGATGCCGCGCACCGCCAGGTAGAGGTTATCGAGCACACTCAGGCCGCTGAATAGATGCGTGGTCTGGTACGTCCGCGTCAGTCCGTGTCTGGCGCGATACTGCGTACTCAGGTGTGTTACATCCTGACCAAATAAGACGATGCTGCCTGCCGTCGGCTTAAATTCTCCCGCGATGAGGTTGAAGAGTGTAGATTTCCCTGCCCCGTTGGGGCCGAGGATCACGCGGCGTTCGCCGTGCGCGATATCAAGGGTGACATCGCGCACGGCCTCGACTCCCCCGAAGCGCCGGGAGACGTGTTGCAGGCGCAGCGCCGGCATAGAGTTCAGGGATATCTCTGTCATGGGCAACTCGGGTTATCGCGGCTGAATGGTCCCATCTTCAGATACTGGTCTTCGGGTATCCCCAGCGTCTGATTCACGTTGGTAACGACCTTGACCAGTTTATTGTACAGCGTGCCATCGGGTTTCTTGTCTACCACGGTGACGAAAATGTTCGCGATGGCGTTCCGGTTATGGTCCAGCCTGACCGGACCGGTCGGAGTATCGAATTGCAGGGTGGAAAGGACCTGCTTGAGCTTTGCCTCGCCATTTGAGAGATCGCCGTTGACCTTTTGCAGGCCGAGCAGGGCCGCCTTCGCGTTTACGTAATAGGCATGCGCGAAGAGCGACGGAGAGGGAAAGCCATCAGGGAACATGCTCTTGTACTGTTGCACGAATTTCTGCCAGGCCGGGTCGGGATTGTTGTCGGCGATGGGGCCTGAAGAGGCTACTCCCAGCACATGCTGGTAGAGTGTCCCTTTCGTACTGAGCACGGTCTGGTCGACGGTCACGGTTCCACCAATGATTTTGGCCTTACCGCCGAACTGGACGTATTGTTTGAGAAAGTTGATGCTGTCGGACCCGCCCAGCGCGACATAAATAGCATCGATATTCGTTGGCATCGACGACACGACGGAACTGTAATCGGTGGTGCCGATGGGAACCCAGAACTTCTTCACGACATGGCCGCCGTCGCGACAGAATTCGGTCATGAAGCCGCCAACCTGGCTATAGGGGAAAGAGTAATCCTCGGCCAGAACCGCCACTCTCTTGTACCCCTGCGTCTGGTACACGTAGTCGCCCAGACCTGCCATCCACTGCGTTCCATCGGTAGAGAAGCGATAGAAGTTGGGGGCGGGGTTGCGCAGCGTGGTATCCTGCGCCCCTGATGAGCCGTTTAAAAACACTTTGTTGGGCTTCGTTTTGGCGTAGTCGCGAACCGCGAGGCCCTCATCGCCCGAGAGCGGACCAACCAGAATGTCGACGTTATCCTGCTCGATGAGCTTGCGCGCTGCATCACGAGCCACAGCAGGAGTAGCGTCGGAACTCTCCGTTACCAGTACAATCTTCTTGTTGCCGATTTTGCCGCCAAACTCGGCTACCGCCATTTTGACGCCTCGTAATGCATCCTGGCCGTCCACGGCGAAAGCTCCGGTGAAGGTAGCCAGGACACCGATCTTGATCTCATTGGCGGAACTCCCGTTTGAGCCGGTGTTAAGACCTCCTCCAGAAGTGGGAGCGCCTCCACCGCAGGCGGTCAGGAGGGCGATCATACCCATAAAGAGCATGAGCGAGCGAAACCAGTCTACTTGCCTGACGATACGCGTGTTCGAATGCTTCATTCTTTTCCTCCTCTTCGAGATTATGGAAGCCGTCTATAGACTACTTACCCTCAGCCCCGGCGCCGGAGGCTGTGGGCGCCGAATCACCAGAGGCACTGACCGGCGAGGATGGGGCAGGGGGCGCCATGCCCTTCCCACGCCCGGAGGTAGTTCGTGACGTAAGCTGTATGATCCTCCTGGACAATCCGATGAGTCCATCGGGGAAAAAGAGCGCCACCAGCAGAAAGGCAAGCCCTATTACCGTGTTGAAGCGGTCGGTAAAAGAACTGGCGAAGTTCGTAATCAGCGTGAAGAATACAGCGCCCACAAAAGCGCCTTCAAAATAGGAGAGACCACCCAGAACAGCAATCACCAGGACGTTGATTGTACGTGTCAGATCGATGGAGCCGGGAGAAATGGCGCCGTTGTACCAGACGCCAAGTACGCCGCCGATGCCGGCAATAAACCCGGCGAGGGTAAATGCCGCGATACGGTGGGCAGGAACGTTGAAGCCGAGAGATTGCATCCGTTGTGGGTTGTCGCGGATACCCTGGAGCGCCAGGCCGAAGGGTGTGCGTACCAGATAACGCATGCCCAGGTAGGTCAGGACGGCGACGATCAGGACCATATAGTAGAAGGTTGTAGGATCGGCCAGAACGAGAGGGCCAACTGCCGGCGGCGTGACGCCATTGATACCCGTATGCCCGTTGGTAAAGATGCGATCCTGGTCGGCGTAGTAGAAGACGAACATGGCCTCGGCCAGCGTAATCATGAGGAAGTAAATACCCTGCGTGCGCACCGAGATCAGCGCGAAGATGACGGCGAGCAGCGTCGATCCGGCCAGACCGGCCACGACTCCGACATACCAGGGCTGGTTATAAGTGATAGTAAGGATAGCCAGAACATAGCCTGCCGCGCCATACAACGCGACCTGGGCCAGTGAGACCATGCCTCCGTAGCCGGCGAGAAACACCAGGCTGAGGGCAACGATACCCAGAAATAGCGATTGAATGCCTATCTGCACGACGAAGAAAACCGAGGCAAACAGAGGGAATGCGAGCAGAAATAAGGCAATGATAATGGGAAGGGCGAGGCGTAACATACGTGCAGGCATCATGCTCTCCTCCCCGCTATGCCCTGTGGACGTATCGCCAGGACAAGGATCATCATGGCGAAGGTAATCAGCACTGAATAGGTTGGTATATACGCCAGCCCGTATTGCTGAACCAGTCCAACGAGCAGGGCGCCGATGGCCGCGCCCCCTACGCTGCCCATTCCTCCAATAATGACGACGGTCAGCGAATAGAGCAGGTAGAGGCTATCGTCGCCCGGCTGAACCGAGAGGTTGGTTGCGCCGATAACGCCGGCCAGCCCTGCCAGCAGCGCGCCCAGTGCGAAGACAATCGCGAATACCAGTTGCACGTTGATGCCCGCTGCCGACACCATCGCGCGATCATCGATGCCGGCGCGGATAATCATCCCCAGCCGCGTGTGCCGGAGCAGGAACCACAAAGCTATGCCGACCAGCAGGGCGATGCCCAGGGTGAGCAGGCGAATAGTGGGATAGGTGAGGCCAGCTATTCCAAGATAAGTGCCGCCGCTGATAATATCAGGGGCGGCGATCTCGTAATTCTGGCCCCCATAGAACGCGAGCAGCAGGTCAGCGACCACAATTGAGACGCCGATAGTCACCAGGGCTTCGCGCAAGTCCTGCCCCTGGATACGGCGCAGCAATCCCTGTTGCAGCAGCAGCCCCGCTGCCGCGACGCAGAGCGCGGCCCCTATCACTGCCAGCAGCCAGTTTCCCGTCGCGTTCCCTATCGACCAGCCCAGGTACGCGCCTGAGAGGTAGAGAGAGCCATGAGCGAGATTGACGATGCGCATCAGGCCGAATACGAGGGTGAAGCCTGCGGCGACCAGGAAATAAAGCCCTCCCAGTGTCAGACCATTCAAGGTGGTAACGATGAATTCTCTCAAAGTTCAGGCCCTCCTCACTGTTTCCTGAAATGTGCCTGATTTCCGGCATCAGCGCTTGCTCGCGCCTGTGGCGCTCGCCTTACCTGTAGTATGTTGTAGAAAAATGCGCAAAGCGCATTTTTCTACAACATACTACAGGTTCCAGGTGCGGCGAAGTTGCACGACGCCTGACCTGAGAGGGTGAGGATACTGAGCATCAGGCACCCTCTTCCAGTGAAAATTTCTTATAGACATCGCGATAGCGAATGGTAAGGGAGTGGCGGGCTGTGAGTTCCATGTCCAGCGATGCGGTATATTCTGGCTCGCCGGGGTCGGATCCCAGCAGATAGCGACGGGCGAACGCGCGCAGCAGGGGCGAATGCGTCACGCAGATGAAGCGCCGCGATTGCTCGCCTGGCAGGTCTAACAGGCTCACTGCGAAGGTCAGCATGCGTCTCGCTACCGTATCGGCGTCTTCTCCCGGCGGAGCGGTATGGTTAACCCAGAAGCCGATACGGTCTTCCGCCGCCCAGAAGTCGGGCCAGAAAGGGAGCCGGGCCACCGCACGCTCGTCAAGGCCGGTGTGCGGCAGCTGGGCCGCCAGTGCGGCGGGAGAACTGCCCATCTCGACGCGCGTACCCGCGACGTAAAGGTCGGGGTTGCGCAACGCCTGATTCTCGCCGGGCGCGAGCAGCTCGATTCCTTCTTCTCGTCGCTCATTGAGCGTGCGCCGCATGCTCTCATAGAGCACGGCGGCCGTCTCCCGCGTGCGTAGCGTCGGGGCATGCAGCAGAGCGACGATCTCGCGCGCCTGCACGATCTGGCCGAAATGCTGCCCGGCGCTTTCCGCCTGCCGTCGCCCCTCTTCGGTAAGTGGCATGTCGCCCTGGTGCGAGGCGACCTTGCCGTGCCGCAGCCAGTGAACCCGTAGCGCCACGACTCTACTCATCTCGCCCGGTCCTCTATGATGGCAAAGGCGCGGGCTGGCGCGCTATCGATGCCGGCAAAGTGATAAAATGGCGCGAAGAACTGGCAGCGCGGTGGTAACTTCGCCAGGTTGACCAGTCCTTCAACCAGTGGGATGCCCGCGCTGAGAATCGCCCGGTGGACCACAAATTGATCCGCCGTCCATCCCGGTGTCCTGGCGGCTGGCTCTTCGAAGAAGTCGCAGCCGATGCACTTTGGACGTTTATCCACCAGCCAGTGTGCGGCGTTCTCCGTCAGGCCGGGCGATAGCGGAAAATAATCGGGCGTGCCGATGGCCCGCTGCGCCCAGTCTGTGCGCAGCAGAAGGATATCCCCGGCGTTGATCGTTTCCCCCTGCCCGGCCAGGCGTTCTCGCGCGCGCTCAAGATCGGCCTCGTCGATGAGCGCCTGTGGCTCGGTGGGCGTGAGATCCAGGATCACGGCGCTGCCGATCACGCGCTCAAGGCTCACCTGGTCGATGGATTCACCGTGTTCAATGCAGTGCAGCGCCGATTCGACGTGGCAGCCGGTGTGCAGGCTCATAAAAACCTGTCCCGATTGCCAGTAGCCCGGTTTAGTGCGCACCTCGAATTGCACGCCAATATTGGTAGACGGCGGGCCTTTGAAGCCATGCGGCACCGCCGGACTGAGATCGATGATGCTCGTCATCGTCCCCTCCTTCCAACACGATTACGCAATACTCCAATGCCCTCGATCTCCATTTCGATCACGTCGCCCTCTTGAAGCCAGCGATCCAGTTCGAGGCCGGAGCCGCCTGCGGCTGTGCCGGAGCCGAAGACCTCGCCCGGATAGAGCGTCTGGGCCTGAGATGCGTAGTGGATCATGTCAGCGAAGGTATGGTGCATGTGCGCCGAGGTATCTTCACCCCTGACCTCCCCGTTGACGCGCACAATCATGCGCAGGTTGCCAGCATCGAGTTCGTCGGCAGTAACAATACAGGGACCGAGTACGTTGGAGCCATCCCAGTCTTTGGCTTTGGCCGGCCCCATACCGACGGGCAGTTCGCGAGTTTGCACATCGCGCGCCGAAACGTCGTTCCAGATGGTATAGCCAAAGATGTAGCCTCTGGCGTCCTCTCTGGCGATATCCTTGCCGCGCTTCCCGATAATGGCGGCAAGCTCAAGCTCGTAGTCGAGCTTTTCCGTGTAGGACGGCCAGGGAATCTCATCCTCCGGCCCGATCACCGTATCCGGCATGCCTTTGTAGTACGCGGGGACGGTGTACCATTCGGAGGCGATGGGCCGTCCCAGGCGCGACATAGAGTTATGCAGGTGCCCCTCGAACGCAAGAAAATCGCGCAGGGAGCGGGGGCGCAGCGGCGCCAGGATGCGCGCCTGGCCGGCTGGTCTGCGCGTGCCAGCAGGCGCACCGGCTTCGATGAAGGCGAGCATATCCCCGGCAAAACCGAGATCGACGATGCCTCCATCTTCCAACGCCCCGACGCGCGGCCCCTGCCCCGCATCATAGGTAACGAGTTTCATAAATGATCCTCCCTCAGCGATCATGTGAATAGTAACGATCAAGTCCTGGAATGTCATCCTGAGCGGCAGCGAAGGATCTACACGCCACCATCAGATCCTTCCCCTTCGTGCCTCAGGGCTACGGCTCACGCCGCTCAGGATGACAATTGTGCCCGCCTGACTGCATCGATAATCTTCACATAGCACCCGCAGCGGCACAGATTGCCGCCGAGCGCCATCTTGATCTCTTCATCGGTGGGGTGTGGATTCTCCTCCAAAAACGCTTTGACGGTCAGAATCATGCCGGGCGTGCAGTAGCCGCATTGAAAGGCGTGCGCCTCCTCGAAGGCTCGCTGCACCGGGTGGTCGCCTCCCAATCCCTCGACTGTCGTAATTTCGCAGCCTTCGGCGAGCGCTGCCAGGAAAATGCAGGTCGAGATCGGCGCCCCATCGACGAGCGCGGTGCAGGCTCCGCATATACCCACGCCGCATGTCTCGCGCACGCTGCTCAGTTTGAAATCGCGGCGCAGCACCTCCAGCAGCATTTCATCTGGATCGGCCTCGACCTCAGTGGCGACTCCGTTAAGCTTGAAATGGATCTTCATCGCCGTCCCTCCTTCGCGCCCTCTTTGCTGTCGTGCGTGGCCTGACGTTGATCGCGTCGCTCGATAGCCTGCAAGACCGCCTCGGCTGAGATCGGCAACTCGGTGACATGGATGCCCAGGGAGTAGAGCGCGTTGCCGGTGGCAGCCGGTACGGGGGGCAGCGCCGTCTCGCCCAGCCCGTGAATGTCGGCTCCTGCGCGCTCGATCAGGTCATGGCTCATCTGCGGGAGATCCCCGGCTGCCGGGATGTTGTAGTCGGAGAGGTTGGCGTTCGTCACCTGCCCATCGGCGAAGGTGATGCCCTCAAAAAGCGTTGTGCCCAGGCCCATAATCATCGATCCTTCGTTTTGCAACTCCGCCCCCGCGCGATTTACCACGCGCCCGGCATAGATCGCTGTATGCAGCCTGACTATCTGGAACTTGCCCGTCTCCTCGTCAACGCTCACCTCCGCCGCGCCCGCGCCCTGGTGCCAGTGCGACGAAGCGATGCCCTGACCGGTATCGGGATCGAGGCCGCCCTTGCTAACGAATTCGCCGTAACCGAGTTCGCCGTTCTCCCTGACCTGGCGCACGGCCTCTACCAGCGCCTGGCCCATCATATAGGTTGAGCGGCTGGAGGTCGTGCGCGTATCATAGGGTGCGATATCGGTATCCGGCTCCGCGAAGTGTACTCTTTCTACCGGAACGCCGAGCAGTTCGGCGGCCATGAGGCGCATCGAGCGCCATGCCCCCTGGCCCATCTCCGCCGTCGCGCAGTGGATGGTAAAACTACCATCATCGTTGGCCGCGACGACAATAGAGGCACGGCTTGGTGTCTGCATGCCCTTCATAAGCACGCACAGCCCTTTGCCGCGCCGGTCCCGCGACCAGCCTGCGCGTTCCGCTGCGGCTGTGAGGCACTCGGCGAAATGCACGTCGTGCATCACCTCTCCGGTGCAATAGTGGTCGCCATCGACGAGCACGTTTTTGAGCCTCAGTTCTAATGGATCCATAGCGAGCCGCTGTGCCAGCAGGTCCATTGTGCGCTCCGAGGCCCAGATCGCCTGCATTGCTCCGTAGCCGCGAAAGGCGCCGTTGGGCGGCAGGTTCGTGTAGATGCAATAAGAATCAACCCATACGTGCGGGATGCGATACGGTCCAGGCGAGGCAAAGCCCATCTTCTGCGCCACGCCCGGCCCGCAATCCGCGTAGGCGCCGGTATCAACCAGGCATTCGACCTGCTTGGCGACGAGCGTGCCATCGCGGCGCGCGCCGACCCTGACGCGAATGGTAGCCGGGTGGCGATTGAGTGTCAGCCATTCCTCGCTGCGCTCCAGCACGATCCTGACGGGGCGCCCGGCCTTGCGTGCGAGGGCGGAGGCAATCGCTTCGCAGCGCACAAACGTTTTAGCCCCAAAGGCTCCCCCCATCGGCGGACAAACAATACGCACCCGCTCTTCTGGCAGGCCGAAGATGCCGGCCAGTTCCATGCGCAGATTGAATGGCGTCTGCGTGCCCGTCCAGACTTCGAGCCGGCCATCGTGCCAGCGCGCCGTGCAGGCGTGCGGCTCCATCGCGGCGTGCTGCGCGCTCGCCGTCCGGTACGTCTCCTCGACGATGACATCAGCTTGGGCGAAACCGGCCTCTATGTCGCCATGCCGGATGCGAAAACGATGGCAGATATTGGTCCCCTGTTGCGGGCGCATGTCGAAATAGGCGGCATCATTGTCAGAGATCGGGTGGCGCTCATGGACGAGCGGAGCGTTTTGCGCCAGGGCGGCGACGACATCAAAAACGCCGGGCAGCTCTTCGTACTCTACATCGATCAGGTCCAGAGCCTCTTCGGCCTCGCGCCGTGTTGGCGCGGCAACGGCAGCAACCGGATCACCGGCGAAGCGGGCGCGCTCCAGCGCCAGCACGGTCTGATCTTTGATCTGGCAGCCATAATGGCCGAGGCCGCGCACATCGTCCGGGGTGAGCGCTATTACATGCTCTGGCAAGGCCGAGGTATCTACGCGCAGGATGCGTGCATGTGGATACGGTGAGCGCAGAATGCGCGCGTGCAGCATATCCTCGAACTCGATATCCTGGGCGTAGCGTATGGAGCCGGTGACGCGCGGATCGCTCATGGCTGCACCTCCTGGTCGAGATCTTCCAGCGCGCGCCGCACCTCGACGGCAATGACGCGGCGGCGATAGGCTGCCGAGCCGCGCGAGTCCGAGATTGGATCGATGGCTGCGGCGTAGCGCCGCCCGATCTCTACTGCCAGTTCGTGACCGGTGCGCTCATTGCTGGCGAGCGCGCAGATATCCGGGAAATATTGTGGCCGTTCGGCTACCGCGCCCACCACGACGCGCAGACGGCCCCGCACCCGTGCGGCTGCCACAGCGACGCAGGGGCGATCCTCGCTGGAGCGCGAGCGGAACTTGCGATAGACCGCCCGCTCGACTCCGCCTGGAATATGTACCTCGGTCAGCAACTCGTCCGGCTGGAGCGAAGTTTCGTAGTAGCCTGTAATCAGTTCTGTGACAGGGATCGCGCGCTCGCCTTGCGGGTTGCGCGCGATGGCTCTGGCATCCAGCGCGGCCAGCAGCGCGGGCGGATCGGAGGCATAGTCAGCGTCGGCAAGCACGCCGCCCACCGTTGCCTGGTTGCGCACGCGGGGGCTGGCGACCAGAGAAAACGTATGGGCCAGCACCGGCCATCCCTGCCTGATAAGTTCGGAATGCTCTACTGCCCTGTGGGTGGTCATAGCGCCAATGCGCAGAGCACCCTCCCCGGCGCTCTCAATAAACGCCAGCTCACGCACGTTGCGCAGCGCCAGCAGCGCGCCGGGCCGTATCAGGCGCTGCCGCATCAGAATGCCGGTGAATGTGCCACCGGCGACGACGGTAGCGGCATCGCCAAAGTGGGCGCGCAGCTCCAGGGCTTCCGCGAGTGTGGCCGGAGCCAGCCATTCAGGGATGTTCCTCGCCATGCAAACTCCTCACAACGTTGTGATAGGTCGCGATTGCAGCAGATAAATTTTGTCGTCTTCGATGGCCCACTCGATATCCTGCGGCGCGTCAAAATAGCTGGCAAGCTGCGC
>DATGLE010000276.1:0-2922 GCA_035294325.1 Ktedonobacteraceae bacterium
CTGGATAGCCCCATCTGGCGGGCTATCCGTAATCAGCCTCATTAGTGGACGAGGCCATTCGAGTTTGCAGAAAGCCTCCGGGTGATAAAACGCATCTCACCCGGAGGCACTTATCTTATCAATTCTAAACTTATCTTATCAATTCTAACAGGTTACATTCGATCACTGCACCCGCTGAGCCTGGGGAATGCTTTTCTTTGTTGCGTGATCGTGATCATGCCCATCGGCACATCCCAGGTGACAGTAGAGATCCTGTGTGCGGCAGCAGGCGCCCTCGTGGCTATTGCACTCGAATTGAATGGTTGAATGGCCGATGCGGTACTTCTCGTTGAGAACAGCAGTGAGCGACTGGAGGATAGATGCGCTGGCGCTGGGCGGGAGGTTATCGATCAGGACGTGACAGGAAAGGGCATGCATGCCGCTGGCGATACTCCAGACGTGGAGATCATGAATATCCTGCACCCCTTTGACGTTCCTCATATCTCTCACCAGATTCGAGATTGAGATATCGTGCGGCACAGCCTCCAGCAGAATATCCGTCGTCTCGCGCAGGATACGCCACGCACCCACGGCGATAAGAATAGCAATGCCGATGGAGAGTATGGGGTCGGCCAGTGTCCAGCCGGTAAGAAGGATCACGGTGCCAGCGACGATGACGCCTACCGATGCGCCCACATCCCCCAGTACATGCAAAACGGCGGCGCGCACATTGAGATTATCGCCCTCTTTGCGCAGCCCAAAGGCGATAGTGAGATTGACAAGAATCGCAATGGCTGCGGCACCAAACATAATCAGCGGCTGCACCGGCTCGGGATGCTGAAAGCGCTGGATTGCCTCCCAGGAAATGACGACAGCAATGACGATCAGCGACACAGCGTTGAGCAGCGCGGCCAGGATGCCCACGCGATGATAGCCGAAGGTTTTGCGCTCGTTCGATGGCCGCTCCGCCTGCCCGGCGGCAAACCAGGCCAGGCCAAGCGCGAAGAGGTCGGTCACGATATGGCCGGCATCCGACAGCAGGGCCAGCGAGTTCGCGAGCAGGCCGCCAGCGACGCCTACCGCGAGTATGATGAGCGTCAGGAAAAAGGCCAGGCGCAGCGTCTGTTTTGCCATGCCATGCGTATGATTATGCATGTGCTGCCCGGTACGCACAACATGATCGGTCATTTGAGTGCTCACGCTGATGCTCCTCTCCGAAATTCAGCGCTGGCCGGGTCCGCTTCATGCGTGTGGGCCATACCCATCCTGAGCAACTGGCGAATATGCTCATCCACGAGCCGATAGTAGACGACACGGCCAACCTTGCGCATCGCTACCACCTGCTGATCGCGTAAGACGCGCAACTGATGCGAAATGGTGGTATCATCGCGTCCCAGCCCGCAGGCAAGGTCGCAGACGCATAATTCGCCCGTCGGCGCGTTCAGCAACGCATGTACGACCTGTAAACGCGTTGGATCGCTCAGGACGGCGAAGAGGTCTGCTACACGCATCGCTTCATCAACGGAGAGCAGATTGCGCCGTACCGCCAGTACATGTTCAGCATGAATGGTGCGCTCCTGGCACCTGTCCTCACGAGATTCTCCTGTCATCGCTGCTCCATTGCATCGACAAATCATTGTTCTGTACAAAATTTCCTTGAATAGCTGCACAACCATGCAACTATAAATTATAACATAGCACACTGCCCCCGAAATTTCAAGGGCGCTGGAAAAGGGAGGCGCGTCTTCTTCTGCACTCGTCGCCACCTGCGGTGGCTCCCAGGAGGGATAGAGGACAGGCGGCGTCCTGCGGACGCCGCCTGTCCTCTATCCCTCCTGTACGAAGCGCGGTAGGAACGTAGTGGCGCTCCGCATCATCGCGGCCAATCTCGGTCTGTCCTCTATCCCTCCTGTACGAAGCGCGGTAGGCGCTGAGGTATCTGGGAAAGATACAGCGGGACCAAAACATGACGCGCTCCCCCTGAGAATCTCCATTGACAGGATACTTGCCTGTACCGCATAGTTAGGATTGTATATCTACGCACAAAGGAGAAACAATGACAGGCCCACATTCGAGCATACTTCTGGATAAAGTTCTTGGCTGCCTTTATGGCGGCGCGGTTGGCGACGCGATGGGAGCGCCCGTTGAGGGACTGCCACCGGCTGAGATCCGCGAGCGCTACGGAGAGATCAGCGATTTTGTCGCGTCCTGGACCACACCCACGGGGCGCATCAAGGGCGATGGCCGCTACACGGACGACACGCACATGGTACAGGTACTCTCTCGCATCTATCTCGAAGCGGATAATCACCTGGATGTCTTCCGTTTCGCGCGCAGCATCGTACCACTGATCGCCGACGAACCGCGCTGGATCGCCGAACACGAGCGCGAGATGCCGCTGATCGAGCGCCTCTTTTATCCTGAGAAGTGGCTTTTGATGCGCCTGCGCCTCGCCAACGCGGATCCACGCCTGGGCGGCGTCGGCAACATGGTGAACTGCGGGGCGGCGATGTACGCGGCTCCCGTCGGCATCGTCAACGCCTGTGATCCCCAGGCTGCCTATCGCGAGGCCATCGAGATTTTCAGCGCGCATCAGACGAGCTATGGCCTGGAAGCAGCCGGGGTGATGGCGGCCTGCGTTGCGGCAGCCTTCACGCCGGGAGCCACAGTCGATACGGTGATTGCCGCCGCGCTCTCCGTCGCGCGCGAGGGAACGCTGAGCGCAATCCAGGCGGTGGTCGATTGCGCGCGCAACTATCACGACTGGCGCGCCGCCATTGGCCCCTTGCGCGATGCCATGCGGCCCTACGATGGCGCCGCCGATAACTTCCGTGACCGGGGCAACGGCACCGACAACTGGCAGCCGAGCCGCACACACAGCATCGAGGAGCTGCCCATCGCGCTCGGTATGCTGGTAGTGGCCGGAGGCAACTTCGAGCAGAG
>DATGLE010000277.1:0-6386 GCA_035294325.1 Ktedonobacteraceae bacterium
CCCTCCCCGGTGGGGAGGTATCCTTGTGCTGGCCCATGCCCTTCCCCATTCGCCGCCATGAGCAAATATCTCAATGCCTCCACCCCGTCGGGCACAGCGACGACCTCGTAGCCCGCGCGGTGCAACACGACCTCCACGATCTTGCGAATCGTGGGCGAGTCGTCGGCGATCATCACGAGACGTTGACGATAGGCCAGATGAGGATCATCCTCATCTCTATAAGCTGCTTGCATAGCGCCTGGTTCCTCCTGTTGCGAATGGGTGTGTGCATACGGTGCTCCGGTTCCACGCGCCGTCCCCCGGGGCAGCCAGCATGGCGACTGCAAGGCCCTTACAGCCGAAAGCCGGAGGTGTCAGGCCGGTATGCATACACCGTCGTCTATCATACCCTGCTGCACTCCTTCTGAAATAAGGCATGTATTTTCATTCAGGCTCCTTCTATTGCTGGAGTATTCTTGAGTATTACAGGTGGAGATTACAGCTTTTCAGCATTGAAGGAGGAACAGCCGCCTCTTCCCTCTCTCGTCCAGTTCCCTTCCATCGTGCTCTCCTTCCCGGTGGCTTTCCGTGATGCAGGATCTTGAGGCGTATGCTATGATAAGCGTCAGCAGTATCAGTGGATGACGTATCTGATCGCGCAAGGAAGAAGGTAGCTTTTCGTATGGCAGTTATCAAAGATACCGTCACGGATGAAAACGGGCAGGCTGTTCCCATCTACATTGAAATTGACGAGCGCCGGCACGACCCCTACGCCGATACCAGAGGCGTCCCGCAGCATGTAGAAGAGGCGTTCAAAAGTTCGATGACCTTGATCCGCACCTGTGCCGAGCATATCGCCAGCACAGTGCATGAAATACCAGAGAAAATGCGTCCTCGCGCCGTCGAAGTGCAACTGGCGATCAAGATCGATGCACAACTGGGGGCGATCATCGCGAAATCGAACACCGAAGCGCAGTTTCAAGTGACGCTCCGCTGGGGCGAGAAGGATCAGGCATGAAAGACGAGATGGTGCGTTCGATTCTTCCCTATACCTGCATTGTCGGCCAGCGGAAGCTCAAGCTCGCGCTGGAACTGGCCTATATCGCGCCCCGCATCGGTGGGGTGCTGCTCAGCGGGAAACGTGGCACAGCCAAATCGACGGCGGTACGGGCCTTTGCCTGCATGCTCTATGATGCGCTCCCCGTGACGATCCCGATCAATGCCACAGAAGATCGCGTGGTTGGCGGCTGGCGCATTGATGAATTGCTTAAGGGCCAGCCGGTGGAGCAGCCGGGGCTGGTGGAGGAGGCGAATGGCAAGCTGCTCTACATCGACGAGGTGAATCTGCTGGATGATCATATCGTCAACATTCTGCTGGATGTGACCTCTACCGGCAAGCTCGTGATCCAGCGCGAAGGGCGCGGAGATCAGCGCGATGTCCAGGTGACGCTGGTGGCGACGATGAATCCCGAAGAGGGAGGGCTGCGCCCGCAATTGCTGGACCGCTTCGGCCTGATGGTCGGCGTGGAGACCGAGGAGGATCCGCAGATGCGCCGCGCCATTCTGGAAACGGTGCTCAACTTTGATCGGGCCTTGCTGCAAGAGCGACAAGGGCAGGTGTCTGCTTTTCTGGAGCAGGCGCGAGCGCAGACGGCGCGCTATCGTGAGAAGCTTGAACGTGCCCGCGAACTCTTCCCTGATGTCGAATTGAGCGCGTCGGTGGCGGAGAAGTGTATCGCGCTGGCAGATGGCTTCAAGGTTGAGGGTCATCGCAGCGATTACCTGCTGGCTCTTGCGGCGTGCGCCTGCGCGGCCCGCAAAGGGAACCAGGTCACGACACTGGCCCACCTGCGCGCCGTTGCGGAACTGGTGCTGCGCCATCGCCAGCCCAACGCGGACCAGTTCAACTATGCGCCCTGGGGCCACGAGCAGGAGCAACTGGTGATAACGCTGCTCGAATAGAGGAGGGTGCAGGGAGGCGAATCCTCCTTGCCAGGGGCGCGGGGGTGTCCCTTTTGGCGTCAACCTAAGGCCCACAAGCATGTCATCCTTCGCTTCCACTCAGGATGACAGATGGGAGCGTTAAGTTAACGCCTATGGGGGCGTCCCCTGAAAAACTCCTTTTCTCCTTTATCTTCCCTTAATGGGAATATGGAATGACAATGCACGATCTGACGGAAAATACAACCCTGCTGGACGGCCTGGCCTGCGCGGCGCTCGATCCCGGACTGCGCAGCATCCTGGTGTTTGATGCATCCTATGCTGACCTACAACAGATCGCGGCGCTGCTGGCACAGATGCTGGCCGGCACTACGGATCTGCCGGTAGAACACGCGCTGCTGGGCTCCGCCTCCCGCGATGACGATCTGTGGGGCTATCTCCCACTGCCCGGCAGCGGCGGTGGAGAGGCTGTCAAACCTTTCGCCAACCTCTTCTCGCGCACGCGCAACAGCGACAAACTCCAGCTTATCATCATCCCCGACCTGAGCCGGTTGAGCCTGGTCGCGGCGCGGGCGGCGATCATGCTGATCGGAGCCGACGTGGCGCACCTTGAGCGTCACGGGCAGCAGGAACGCTGGCGGCCGCGCCTGTGCTGGCTGGCTGCGTGCAGCAGCGCCGACGAGCAGATCGGCGCGATCTCTCCACACTTGCTTGATCGCTTCGCCCTGCGCCTCGGCTGGCAGGATATCGTTCCACCCACTGCGCGCAGTCAGCAAGAGCGCCGCGCCGATCTGCTCACCGCCATGCAGCCCGACTCCGCGAACGTCAACGTATCGCCTCCGCTTGCCCCGGAGCAATGCCAGCGCATCAGGAAGGCGAGGCAACGAGATGTTACGGTGACGCCTGCCGCCCTTGAACGCATCACAGCGTATACAGCCGATATGGAGCACTACACGCCCCGCCGCGAAATCGCCCTGGCACGCCTGGCGCGGACGCTGGCACGCCTGTGGGGACATGATGAAATGAGCGCCGAACACGTAGAGAGGGCGGCGCGAATGCTCGGCCTGCATGCTGCTTCACAGGCACAGGAAGCCGATCAGCCGTCTGCGAGTGCTCCACAGATCCCGCCCGCGCCTCAGACCTCCTCAGATCCCGGCGCGGCGCCGCAGCCTCCTCTGCCAGAGCCGGAACATATGTTGCCGAGGACGCTCCAGGATGGGGCAACAACTCCATCGGTGCTTCTGGTTCCTGAGCCAGCGCACCTTCCGTCTTTTGCTTCCGATATGCTCGCCAGCCAGCCCTATCCAGAGGACAGCGCGCCCGTCGCGCGAGAAGCGGCCTCCCTGCGCATGCCTGCCCATCGCTCGCCACTGGCCCGTTCCGATAGCGGCCCGATCATTGGCGTGGAGCAGAGCGAGACGCTTGAAGACCTGGCTATCGTCAGCACGATCCTTCACGCGGCCATGTTTCGCGCCGTGCGCCAGCCGTCAGAAGATGGCCGCCTGCGCTTCCTTACAAGCGATCTGCGCCATTATCGGCGCGGGGTAGTGCCAGAGCATATGCTGATGCTGCTGCTCGATTACACCGCCCTGCGCGATTGCGACTGGCAGGAAGCGCTGCTGCCCTATCTCCATAGCGCCTATACTGACCGCGCCAGCATTGCACTCGTCAAGGTTGGTGGTGAGGATGCTCCGCACCTGCTACAAGCGGAGATCGTGAGCGCGCGCAGCCTGCTGGTGCCACAGATCGCCCGCGCGTTTGACGTGCAGCGCGGCGGGGCGACGCCGCTGGCTCATGGCCTGGACCTGGCGCTCCAGATGCTGCATAAGGCGCTGCAACATGGTCGCAGCGCCGTCGGGCTGGTGACGTTTGTCGCGCTGACCGATGGACGCGGCAATGTTCCGCTCGCAGCCAGCCGGCACCGTAAGGTGACAACCATTGTCACCAGAGAAGGCATTGAGGATGCACTGCACGTCGCGCTCAAGATCGGCGCGCTCAAACGCGTGGAGAGCGTCGTACTACATCCACCGCTGACTGCTTGCACGGATCTACCCGTTCGGCTGGCATGGGCGCTGGGAGGGCGCTGCGAGATGATCCCGCCGCGTAATGACGGATGGGAGGCACAATGATGAGCGATACACTGAATGGATTCCGTTTCATCCAGCGCGCTATCTTCTCTAAAAAAGCAAAGGCGCCTGCCCCATCCCCGTCTGCTCCAGGCTCTTTACCCGGCATCACGGTCCGCAACGACGCCCCGGTACAGGGCCAGAATTATGCAAACACAATGTCGGTCACGCAGAATTTCGGTCAGACCTGGATAAACCAGGTCTGGATAGATATTATCGTCCTGGATGGCACGGAGAAGGTGAAGCAATTGGAGGCCGGCAAAACCTATACTGTGAAGCTGAGCAGCGGCCTTAATCGCCCTGCCGAGGCACTTCCGGAAGATGGCATCACTATCACCAGCGCTATCGAGCTATATTTCTATTGCTTGCCCAATAGCAAACCGGACCTTATGGGAAACGAGGATATTTCCGTTACACTCTCTTATGAGGAGGCCACTCACTTCACCAAAAAATTCTCACTGAGGATACCGGAGCAGATGCCTTCCTGTACGCTCACCTGCCGCGTATACTATCGTCTGCCCGATGCCGATTATTCCGGGGAGGTAAAGCGCAGGTTCACTATCGCAGGCTGCTATACGCCCGAAGATCCACAATTGCTCGAAGCCTGCCAGATGGAGACCGAGTTGCCAGAACAGGTGGCTATTGTCTCGGTCAACTCGCATCCTGACCAGCGATACCCTTACGGCTTCAAGCTGCGCGGCTGGCACCGCTTTTGCGCTCCGCTTGAAGAAGCCTGCGGGTCCACAATGATTACGAGCGTGGCTCAGCTTATGCAACATCAGGATGAGCCGGAAGAGATTCGCGGAAAGATCAGGCGCTTCTCCGAAGATAACTGCCAGCTTTTGAAAGCCTGGCTGCGGAAATTGCACGCGCGCTACGGGGAGCAGTTATGTCTGGTCATCGTGGATAGCACGTCGCAGGAGATCCCCTGGGAGATGTTCGATCTGAACGACGAGGGGGGCCAGGATGAGCGCTTCCTGGGTGCGCTGACGCGGGTGGTGCGCTGGCTGCCGCCGTACCGCTCGCGTCAGTGCCGGCTGCATGTAGCCGAGGTACGTTATGAGGGTGAGGTCATCGCCTATCTTGATGGCAAGCTGGGTGCGGCACAAATTGCGGCGGAGCAGGAGATGCTTCGGTCTCTGGCGAACAGACGCTACCAGACGCTGACGGACCTGGCAGATCAATTACGCCTTCCATTAACGTTCGCCGGGCTGATCTACATTGGCTGTCATGGTGAGAGTGGCAAGCGCCTCCAGCAGCAGTATCCCGACCAACTCACCGCGAATTATCTGGCCCTGGTGAATGCTCATCCTGCACCACGCCCCATCGCGTTTTTCAATGCCTGCGAGTCGGCACGCGTACTACGTAACGATGTCTGGGATGATAGCAGCTTTGTCGAAATCGTGCTGCGGCGCTTCGCCAGCGGCTACATCGGCACATTGGGCAAAGTTGGGATGGAGGCGGCATCCCTGATTGCACGCCAGATCCTGACGCTGGCCTCCAGCGAGGAGATCCCGATGGCCGAGATCCTGCGCCGCCTGCGTGCCAGAGCCGCCCAGGAATTGAGCGAGCACTACTTCCAGCCCGCCAGTGTAAGAAAAGAATATGAATATAACCTCCTCTATACCTTTATGTATGTCTATTATGGCAACCCGCTGGCCTGCCTGCGCTTAGCGCCCGGCGCCGCTCACGAGGAGAAAAGCGCATGAATAGCGACGCACAATACGATTTCCCAGCAATCAGGCTCAGGCCAATCATCAGCTATCCACGCCGCGCGCAGGCAGGTAAATCGTACCTCATGACTATCGACCTGCAACTGGAGGCGCCGGGCGCGCCCTGGCCCTTCCCCGAAGAGGAATACGCCATCTCCTGCATCCTCGACACGCAGCCATATTTCAGCTATGAGCCGCTAGAGGGGCGCGAGCCAGCCATCGTGCTGCATCGCTTCGGCGGCAGCTACGGTCCGGCGCACTATCGGTTAATTGCTGCCTCTGACGAGGTGCCGAAGGGAACGATCCGTATTACCTTTATGAATCCGTGGGGCATCCCCATCGCCTATACAGAGCTTGAGTGTGGGGTCGACAACGAGGCGCAGACAGATCGAATGCAAGCAATCACTATCAGACTCGAAGATGGAGCAGCGGGAGAGCAGACATCGCAACTGCCCGGAGAGCTGATTGCTTCTGATAGAGCTAGAAGCGATGATTTTATGGCTCTACGCCATCAGAGCCAGGAGAAGATCGAAAAGGGCGATTACGATGTCTTCATCTCGTACAACAGTAAAGATCGAGAAGAGGTTAACGAAATCAGCACATTATTAATGGATAACGGCATAGCGCC
>DATGLE010000278.1:0-3845 GCA_035294325.1 Ktedonobacteraceae bacterium
CGTATGCCCTCCACGATCTCCGGGTTGGCGAGCGTCGTCACGTCCCCAACATCGGCGAAGTTAGTGATCGACGCGAGGACGCGGCGCATGATCTTACCGGAGCGCGTCTTGGGCATATCGGGCACGATCCAGATATTCTTAGGCCGTGCGATCTTGCCGATATCCTTCTCAATCGCCTGCGTCACCTTCTGCTCGATCTCCTTACTCGGGCTGTAGCCCGGCTTGAGCGAGATGTACATTTCGACGACGCGGCCACGCAGTTCATCGATCAACGGAACAGCGGCGGCCTCGGCAACTTCGTCGACGGTGAGGGCAGACGACTCGAGTTCCTTCGTGCCCAGGCGATGCCCGGCCACATTGATCACATCATCGACGCGGCCAAGAATGCGGAAGTAGCCGTCAGCAGCCAGCACCGCGCCATCGCCGGCGAAGTAGGGCCAGTCGCGCCAGTCCTTGCTCTCCCTGTTGCGGCAATACTTGGCGTAGTAGGTCTGTATGAAGCGCTCCGGCTGACCCCAGATCGTCTGCATGATACCCGGCCAGGGGTTGCGGATGCAGATATTGCCGGCTCTGCCGCTTCCGGCTGGAATCTCCTTGCCCTCTTCATCGTAAATCACCGGATAGATACCGAGGACCCCGGGGCCGGCACTGCCGGGCTTCATCGGATCCAGGCCAGGCAGCGTGCTGCACAGGAAGCCACCGGTCTCGGTCTGCCACCAGGTATCGACGATGACCGCTTCGTCCTTGCCGATAGTCTTGTGATACCAGCGCCAGACATCCGGCTCAATCGGCTCTCCCACGGTGGTCATGTGCTTGAAATGATAGTTGTATTTCGCCGGCTCGTCGGGGCCAGACTTGCGCAACATACGTACCGTCGTCGGAGCGGTGTGGAAGATGGTCACATTGAGCCGCTCGGCGATGCGCCAGGGCCGGCCAGGATCAGGATAGAGCGGCACGCCTTCATACATCACCGTCGTCGTGCCCAGCGCCAGCGGGCCGTAGACGATGTAGGAATGCCCGGTGATCCACCCGATATCGGCGAAGCACCAGTAGGTGTCTTCGGGATGAATATCCTGATAGTACTTCGCAGTGCCCGTCACATAAGAAAGGTAGCCACCTGTGCTGTGCTGGATTCCCTTCGGGCGGCCGGTGGTGCCGCTGGTGTACATGAGGAACAGCGGCGCCTCAGAGGGCATGGAGACCGGCTCGACGATCTTCCTGCGATAATCCTTGAGCAGATCATCGACGAAGAAATCGCGGCCCTCGACCATCGGCGTCTTTGAAGAATACTGGCCGGGATAACGGCGCCAGACCAGCACCTTATCTACCTTGACTCCCTGCTCCTCGGCAACTTTCACCGCCTCGTCGGCTTTGGCCTTGTGATCGACCAGTTCTCCACTACGATAGTAGCCGTCCATCGTGATCAGAACGTGGCTCTGCGAGTCGGCGATGCGGCCACCGCAGGCCGCGCCGCTGAAGCCGCCGAAGACCTCGGAATGGATGACGCCCAGGCGCGCGCAGGCGAGCATCGTGACCGGCGTCTCGGGCACCATCGGCATATGCATAGTAATGCGATCTCCGGCCTTGAGGCCACAGAAATCGCGCAGCAGCGCCGCGAACTCGTTCACCCTGACATAGAGTTCCTGGTACGTAATTCCCAGGGTGGCCTCCGATTCCGGCTCTGGCACCCAGATGATCGCCGCTTTGTTGCGGTCTTTCGTCAGGTGACGATCAACGCAGTTGTAACTGGCATTGAGCTTCCCCCCGACGAACCACTTCCAGAACGGCGGGTTGCTCGTGTCCAGCGTCGTGTGCCAGTACTGGTCCCAGGTCAGCAGCTCGGCATACTCGCGGAAGCACTCGGGGAAGTTCTTCTCGCTGAACCGTTCGCGGATCGCGGGATCGCTGGCATTGGCCTGGCCTATAAACTTTGGAGAGGGATAATAGTATTCTTCCTCGCGCCAGTGTACGGCAATCTGCGCTTCGGTTACTTCTACTTCCTCTACCTCTTTTGCCATTGCTTAAATACCTCCTACCTATATTCTAAAACATTCAAGCGCCGACCCGGGCTGAGAGAGGATCTCTCCGCCCGGGGCCAGCGTCTGAGCGTTTACAACCAGGCTGTAGACGAATGCGGCATTAACTTCTGACGCCCAGCGGCAGATTGAATATAGCCTTGCCCGAGGCGAGGACATCCGCCAGGGCGGTATACCAGGCTGCCAGTGCGGTGAGAATGCCGAGATAGCCGCCCAGGATATTGAGACCACTGCTGCCAGCAAACGCACCAATAGCGAGAACGACGTAGGTCAGGGTCAACAGCCCGAAAACAACCATGAGCGCTACGCTCCTTCTGAACGTAGCGAGGAACATCAGGAAGGTGAAGATTCCCCAACCCAGCAGGTAGATGCCCAACCCTGTCGAGAACGCTTCGGGCTTTGGAACTATGCCGGGGATAAAGAGGGCTGCAAAGGAGAGCCAGAAGGCACCATAGGACGAGAAAGCCGTTGCGCCGAAGGTGTTGCCGGCTTTAAATTCCCACATGCCCGCGAGTAATTGAGCCAGACCACCGTAGGCGAGCGCGAGCGCCACAACAACGCCTACGCTTGTCGTCAACGGGAACCAGCCCGCGTTAATAGTGCTGAGGACGAATGTAGTAAGTGCGAATCCGCATAGACCAAGCGGGGCAGGATTGGCGGCATGCCCTGGTCTTACTGCCGGGGTTTCTTCGGCTTCTGTCGCGATTTGAGCCATGTATATTCCCACCTTTCATTACGAGACTAACGATACATGTACACTTCCTGGTACAAAGCGTTGGTACAACTTTGTTCGAGAGCCGCTGCGCCTGCTCGTTGCAGTCGTAGTGTCTACTGAACAGGTAGGATGTGTCATTCACACTTACGAGTGAATGGCTTCAAGATCGCCTATAAGGGGCCAGAACCAGCCGTATAGCTCTGATAATGCACTGCCGAGCTATGCGGCAGTTCGGAGATGTTGATAAATTCGTGTGGTGAGCAGCCTGAACGCTCGCCAAACCTCCTTTCTAAAACTGATGGACGGGTCCAATAAATATCTCTGATTTGAGCATACAATTGAATGTGTTTATCTGTCAAGTGCAGTTGCAAGAAACCTGCATTTCGTGCCTGCGATCAGGAGTGTGATATCGCGCCGTGCAGGGATGGCACGACACTATTGTACCACGCGAGCACATTGCCCATCGCCACCACCTGGCCGATGACGGTGGTGGCCGGGGCCGTCAGTCCGGCATCGGCGGCGCGCGCGGCAATATCCGCGAGCGTGCCGGCGACACTGCGCTGCCGCCGCGTTGTCCCCTCCTGGATTACCGCCGCCGGGGTGGCGGGATCGAGGCCGCCGGCGATGAGACGCCGCGTGAAATCGGGCAGCGCCGCCACGCCCATCAGCACGACCAGCGTGCCACCAAGCGCTGCCAGCGCTTCCCAGTTGATGCCCGGCGCCCCCTGCGCGCCCTCGCGCCCGGTCACAATCGTGACCGAGGAGGCGTAGTCGCGGTGCGTAACGGGGATACCGGCATACGCGGGGACGGCGATGGCCGCGCTCACCCCCGGCACGACCTCGAAGGGGATGCCCGCCTCGGCAAGCGCCTGCGCCTCCTCGCCGCCGCGTCCGAACAAAAACGGATCGCCCCCTTTGAGCCGCACCACGGTGCAGCCCTGGCGTGCATACGTCACCAGCATGCGGTTGATGTCTTCCTGCTCCATCGCATGGCGCCGAGGCATCTTGCCGACGAAGACGCGCACGGCCCCGGCTCGCGTCTCTTCCAGCAGGAGCGGGCTGGCGAGCCGGTCATAGAGCACAACGTCGGCCAT
>DATGLE010000279.1:0-5059 GCA_035294325.1 Ktedonobacteraceae bacterium
CTCACAAGCCGCTTTGCCTGTGGATCATCCGCGGAGAGATACCGTGTGCGCTTCCTGTATAAGCTATTGCTGGAGGCCAGGGTGAACTGCCGATAGGCGACTTCCATCGCTGAGAGGGGCGCCTGCAACTGTTCCTGCGATGGGGAGGCGCTCTTCCCGATCACGATCACGCGAAGCTGGGTATAGAAGCCGGCTCGCGCCATTTTCTCGGCGACCAGTTTCATATCATAGATCGGCGTCTGCATCTGCCTGACCTGCCACCAGATGAAGCCGACCAGGCCCAGGAGGACTGCCGCGCCCAGGAGGATGAGCAGGAAAAACGCGTGCGCCTGATACCACCGGTAGGCCAGGAGAGCGCCCATGCCGGCGAGCATGAGCGCCACCATCTTGCCGCCTTCGGCCACGTCACTTGCGACTGCCGAGGGTTTCATGGCAGCGGCCATGCGGTCGCGCTCCGGTTGGAGGGCATGCTCCACCGACTTGCGGATGTCGGCGGAGAGCCAGGAATCCATTGCCCGCACCAGAGCCAGTTGAGCAATGATGCGCTCTCCGGGGCCAACTGTTTCCATTGCCGCCAACAGAGCCGCTAACGGATCAGCGCCGGCCTCGGAGAGCGCTTTGCCAGTAAAGGTTTTGAGCGGCAGGTAGCTGGGCTGGGCCAGGGAGAACTCGCCAATCACCGCCTGTTCATCAGGATGCAGCAGCAGCGGATCGGCCTGCGGCAGAACTCGCTGGATCTGAGCCTGGGGATATTGCGCCTCGAACTGTTTGCAAAGTGAAGCGAGCTGCCGTTCAGAACTGGCGCGCAGCACGAAGCCCTGTTCGCGGCGGGTCCCCACCAGTTCCAGGGAAAATGGCTCCTCAAACGAGCAAGCCTGGAGCCAGTTTTCCATGGCCTGGGCCTCCCTCTCGCCTTCGTCGGGCGGCACGATCAGCGCCAGGAACCGGCAGCCCTCAGAGGCGGGCGGAGGTGGCGCCACAAGCCTCCTTGCTCCCTGTGGCGACGCTCCCCCTCCATTGCCAACCGACCCGGGGCGGCTGACCCCCGTGGGAGGTAAGGTAACGGTAGGTGCGGTAGGCGTTGTCGGGTGAGATAGTGTGGTCATGACCGTTGCCACCTTTCTATGGAGAAATCTCTTTTCAACAGGACATTTTGGTGCTCAACTCGATGTGTATACATCAGTATTTCAGAAATCGAAGTCACCTCATTCCCTGATCTGGAGAAAGCTGTGACCAGAGCAGCAGAAACCAGACTTATTGCCAGGAACGTCGTAACCAGCAGCGTGACCAATCGGTGCAGGAAAGGTTTGTGCAGCACATCCATGATCTTCCGTATGACTACGGGCAGATTCGGCCACATTTTGCTCTCCTTTCCCGAGACGAAAGCTTTGCGAAGCCCTCCATAACTCGCTCATCCCAGTGTGACCGTGATCGGGAACTGGCGAGTGCTCGCATCGATGAGCGTGATGGTCGCCGTGGCCGGCTGTGGAACTGGTGTCATATCGCTATAGATCGAGAGTGCCGGACCAGGGGGCAACGTTGGGTCGAGCAGTTGCTGATCAGGTCCATAGGAGAGCGTCATCGCTGCGGCACCAGTGGATGCGAAGCTAAAGACGCGCGCCCAGTACGCCTGGCAGGTGGGTGAATAGCGCAGATCCAGACGCCCGATCTGCTCACCCGGCTGGATGGTAAGAGCGGATGCGGGGTGCAGAACGCCGAAACTTCCGTCGTAGATGATGGGAAGGCTCTCCGGCGTACTCGCATCGGCAGCACACCCTTCCTTGATGGGGTCCTGGTTGAAACAACTCTCACCCTGGCAGCCTGGTTGAGCGCGCTTGCCAGGTCCTTGCGAAGCGATCCCTCCTTGCTCTGGCGGGTGGACACTCACGCGCTCGGCAAGCGCTGGGAACGAGAAGGAGTGCGTGGCAAGGAAAGTTCCCGCGCCGATGATAGGCCCGAGCAGGAGCGCTCCCGCGAAAATCGGCAGAATGAGGCGTATCGGGAGAGACTGGCGAAGTTGCGTAAGCAATATGGTCAATTGAGACATGATGTATTTTCTCCTTTCGTTGCATTGGATGAGCTAGATTGACTCTCGCGCTGCTGTGAGAGCAGACGACGTTCGCGTGGATCAGTGGTAAACAGGGCGCGGTGCAGCCGGCTTAATCTCGCGACATCGATGGCCGCGTACTCGCGTCCACAGCGCATGATGGCCCGGCCTGGCACGCCTTCTTCCAACACGCGCTCCAGTTCGTCGGCCAGGTGTAATGTGCGCGCCGTATGCCGCTGCATGCCCAGAAAGAAACAGGTGCCGGCATTGCCGATAATGACCTTGCCTTCGGTGAGGAAGTCCTCCGGGTGCTGGCTGAGCGTGAATTGCGCTATGCCCCGTTTGCGAAAGCCGCGACTACCGTTTTCCAGGTAGCGACGGCCCTCGGGGTGCTTGAGCATATAGCTGGCCTCTTCCACCACATAGGCGAGATACCGCGCGTTCCCTCGCACGGCTCGATGGCGATGCAGGAAGTTCTGCACCACGTAGATCAAGAGAGGATACCATTTTTCATCAAGGGTCGTGATGTTAAAAATGGTAAGCGGGCAGGTGATCTCTACCGTGGTCTGGCCTGGAAAGAGATAGGCTACATGCTCAAAGCGCTCTAGCAATGCCACCCGGTCCGACTCGGATGAGGCTGGCACGTCTTTCATGGCTGCGAGGAGATCTGCGAAGACTGGCGGCTCGCAGAGGAGCGTCTGCGGATCGCGCCGGATCGCCTCGCTGGTGATCCCCTTCGCGGCGTAGGCTTCACGCGCTGCATGCGTCAAGAACGCTTCCTGCGCTTTGGCGAACGGCTCGCCATACAGCAGCGATAGGCCGATCAGTAAATGGTTGTCAATGCTCTCGGCGAGCAGATCGATGGAATCAGACAGCGAGACATCGGCAGGCCCGTAGGGAAGATCCATGATATTGAGCGGGCAGGCGCCGGCCAGGTTGAAGCGCTGGCTTTCTCCACGCAGATAGTCGTGGATCGCGTCATAATCGCCATCCCGATCCAGCACAATGGCATCAGCGATGTTGGCCGAGATCAGGCCCATCACCAGCGTCTTTGCCAGCCAGGACTTGCCCATGCCGCTCTCGCCACAGATGACGACGTGTGGGTTGGGCAGCCGCTTCTCTTCGTCCCAGGGATTGAAGTACACCGGGCGCTGCGAAAAACCCGATCCCGTGGTGCCGATATAGGCCCCGGTCGGAGTACCAATGGTACCGTTTGACCAGTTCATGAAGGTCGAAAGGGCATCTGATGGCAGGTTGGTAAAGGTATCCAGAACGGTCCGATCTGCCGGGAGGCATGCCTGCCACGCGCGATCATGCTGCCGGGAGAGCGGACGGGCGCGCAGTTGCAGGTCGCGCAGATGCGAGAGCAGGAAATGGGCACGCTCTTCCAGCCGCTCTTTGCTTCCAGCATGAATGCCGATCACCGTCTGGACCGCAAAGATGGTCAGCTTTTTGCGCGCAAGCGCCTCCATCACGGAGCGGACCTGTTCCGCTTCGATCTGCTGGTCGGCTTTCACCAGGCGCAGCGCCTTCTGATCCGCCAGCTTCTGACTTTCCAGCTTGACCAGGTGCAGTTCCAGCCGCTTGATCATGAAGCGGCTATCAAGCGGATGGCAGCGCGTCATGACGATCATGGGCAGGCCCAGGGAGGTAAGTTCCTCCTGCCACCCGCAGCGCAGGTCCGCCGCGAAGCCGGTGATCTCGTAGTAGCGCTGGTAGCGCTGCTCTCCTCGTACCGTGACAAGAACCGCATCCTCCTGGAGTGCCACACTGGAAGGGGCGACGAGATCGGCGAGGCGCGGCGCCCTTGGCTCGAAATGTGTCACAGTGTTGGCGCTGCGATAGACGAACGCGCCGTGCACGCCCTCGATCCGTTTCAGCCATCGTGGGCCAGCATGCTGAGCGCCATCGGTTGGATGCGTATGGCCTGTCGATCCATTCTCCTGCGCGTGCGTCTGTCCCATGTCACCGAGAACCTCGATCTTAAAGGGAGGCGGAGGCGTGCCGAGCGCGAGGCAGGACACATACGCCCGCAGCATGGCAGCGTCCTCAAGCAGCGTGGCTTGTACATCCAGGTGGGCGAGCGCCTTCTTCATGATGGAAACGCGAATACGCAGTTCGTTCCTGACCTGTTCGCGCGAAACCTGTGGCCGCGTGTTCGGCAAGAGCCGCCTGATGAGCCGCAGCCAGGGTGACTGCGCGCCTCCATGAGTGCGTAAGCGGGCCACTTCACCCGTTGAAGCACTGACCACGAGCAAGTGCCGGATCGTCGTGCAGTGCTTGAGTGATCCCTGCTGGTGGAGCAGGCTCGCGCGTTGTAAGGTTTGCAGGTGAGGCAGATCTTTCAGCGCCTCAACGCTCTCGCGCTGCCTGGCAAGCGCTGGATCACGCTCCGGGTCTGCTGGCTCGACCAGCGAAAGGAACTTCACCGGGAAGCCCAGACCATCGAGAAACAGCTTGAAGCGCCCATAGATGCGCGCCTGCTCAGCTTCGGCGAGGAAACGCACCTGTTGCAGGCTGCTCACCCCGAAAACCGCCCAGTACGTGGCGTCCGGCTCATCGTGGTTCTTGCGCGGCGTGATGACTCCTGCTACTCCGTGATCGAGCGCGTTTAGCTCAATCCAGTTTTCCTGGACCGGGCCCGGCTCACCTCTCGTCATCGTCGTTCCCTCCTGTCGGAAGACAGTTTGCGCCGGCAGAAATCTGGAGCGGCCAACAAGGAAAAGCCAGGAAAGCATGGTGTAGCCGCCGATCCTGGCATGCACCAGAATGAGTACGCCGATCATCAGGAATGCACTGAGCGCGATGCGAGGAACGAGAGGCATGGAGGCAGTGAAGGCCAGGATGCTCACGCCAGCTCCCAGATCGGAGAGGAGCTGGGTGAGTGACATACCGAAGATCTTTTCCTCGAATTGCAGCAAGTGGCCGGGCACCTCTTTGCGTAAGGAGTGGGTATCTTGTTCTTGCATTCGTGCTACGGACAGGCACGCTCCTGCTCCTTCATTGAGCAAG
>DATGLE010000280.1:0-2045 GCA_035294325.1 Ktedonobacteraceae bacterium
TGCCCCGAGGTGAACAGAGGCAGTGCCATTTCGGAGACGACCACCTTCGTATTTGTCACCAGAGGGAGCGCCAGAGCCAGAAACGCCGGCATAGCCCAGGACGAAGTATCATCGCTATCTTTGCCAGCCTTCATGCCGAAGAAACACAGCCCGGGATAAGCCGTCGGCTCGAATTTGATATAGCTGCGCTCAGCTAACCCTTCTGCTGGCGCTGCGGCCTCTTCTTGCTCTTCATCGCCTTCCTGCTCATCCCCCTCATTCTCATCGTCCTCATCCCGCACTATTTCCATTGTGCTCTGCTCCTCACCCGGCGGAGCGTTAAACACGTCCAGGCGGAGCAGTGCATCGACAGTGATATCATTCCCGTTTAGCTGCTTGCGCACAGTAAAGAAGTTGATATCGCATAGCTGGTTCAGGATGCCCTGAACCAGCGCGCCCGTCTCGGCGGTAAAGAAGAAGTTGGGATAGACGGCCAGATACTTCGTCTTGAGCGCCTCGAACTTGCCGCCGGTCAGCCTCAGCAGCCCCTTCTGGAGAATCTGCCGCAGCATCATTTCCAGCGAGCAAATAGAACAGATGCCGCCTGCATTTTTGGTAGCGTGTAGCGAGAGCTTATTCTTGTAGACCCAGGGCTGGAAGAGCACAGCGTTATCGGTTTGCTCCTCTGCGGGATAGGCGCTGTTGCATAACGTGCAGATTAGCTTGCGTCCTCTGCCCTTTGAGGATTCGTAGCGTTCCAGTTCCGCCGCGAAATCCGGCAGCGCGCCACCGGCACGCACAGAAAGCGGCAGTTCCACGACGCTGTCCAGGTAGCGCGTCAGGTGGTAGAGATACTGCTGCGGCATTCCCTTGCGCAGTTCGTCGCCGGCCAGCCCGATCAGCAGGCGCATCGTCGAGGAGAAGACCTCGTAGAGATTGCCCCTGCCTTCATACTCTGTAATGCCCGGGTGGTCGCGCAGGTAGCAGGCAGCCAGCCAGAACCAGCGGTATTCGACACCCCCCTTGCCCGGGATGGTCAGCGCCTGCGCCCAGTAGCGTTCCAATTCCAGATGTTTTATCGCCTCCTGCTCTACCTGCCGGCGGAGAGACTCCTGCTTCTTATCAAGCATGCCCAGGACCGAGGCGAAGACCACCGAGAAAAAGCGGCTCAGGATCCCGATGCGCTTGTCCAGGGGAAAGTCGAGCGGCAGGTCCGCCGCGATCTCTCCTTTTGCCTGCATCTGGCGCAATTTCTCAAGGTGATCTGTTGTGGCGCCATTGGCGGTACGAGCGATGGTAAAGCGCGCCAGCAGGTCAAGATAGTCTTCCAGCGAGAGAAATTCAAAGTAGTAGCCGGGATGTTTGGCAAGGCCCTTATTGTCGAATTTGAAGCCGGGTGCCTGGCTCTTGATGGTTGCACCGCAAGTTTTGCGAAGTTGCGCCTGGACGGTCTCTACGATTTGCTCTGTGGCGAGTGAAAATTTCAGCGTCTTGCGCTGAATGTAGACCACGCCATCGGAGAAGAACAGGTACGGCCAGATGCCCGCTCGCTGGCCCTCCTGCGTAAACAGGTTCACCAGCCCGTTATTGATAACATTCGTCAGCAGGCCGCGCACCTCGCGCAGTTGATGATAGGTAAAGGCCAGCGTATCGTCGCTCAATTCATTAAGGATGGTGGTAAGTGTTCTCGTCTCGCTCTCCCCGAGGATGGCCGATGGCGAGGTAACGAGATAGGCGATCTGGTCGGAATAGGTGCACAGCCGCCGCAGCTCTGCGATGCGCCGCTCTTTTAATTGCAGGCGCCAGTTATAGGTATGCAGGTGCGTACCCCACATCTGCTGTGTATTCACAACCAGATACACAATATCCTCCAGATACGCCGCGAAATCGGGGAAAAAGGCCGCGACGTTGCAGGAGCGAAGCTGCCCGGCTACCAGGTCTTTCGCCCGCTCGATGTCCTCGCGCGTGCCCGTCTCCACGCCATGCATTTTCACGATCTTATCCACATCGTGCATCAGGTACGAGAGGATATAGACGCGCCGCTCCGTATCGCTGAAAGGGATCGG
>DATGLE010000281.1:0-6104 GCA_035294325.1 Ktedonobacteraceae bacterium
GCGATACGATCTGGATGAACAGGGCAATCACTTTCGCACAAAACGTGAGGTCGTCCCTGGTCTCAGACGCGGCTTTCCTGTCATCCATGCCTTCCTGGAACGCTCTGGGTATCGTGCAAGCGACCTTGAGTTCCTGGTCTCGCATACGGGAGGTCCACGGGTAATGGATGCAGTCGTCGAAGCCCTGGGGGTGCCAGAGGGCTTAATCGCGGCGAGCCGTGAGAGTCTGCGCGAAGCGGGCAATTTGTCTTCGGCAACCGTGCTCGATGTGCTCAAACGCACGTTTGCGGATCGTTATCGTCCGGCTGCGGGCATGCTCGGTCTCATGCTCGGGTTTGGTCCGGGCAGTACCATAGAGATGCTTTTAGGACAGTGGCAGGAGGAGCAACCATGATCGAGACGCTCTCCAATCCGGTCCAGAGCGGGGGCTGGCTGCTCCTGCTGGCGCTCGCCGCCGTGCTCGTCTGGCTCATCCTGACGCGCCCATCTGCGCAGGAACAGAGCGGAGACCTCATCAGAGAGGGGCTGGAATGCGAGAATGAGGAGAACGTAGTCGAAGGATCACTCGCACAAACGGAAAGGACGGAAAGCGATGCTACTTGAGCTACCTGCTTCTGCTCCTGCATGCCCATGTGAGATCGCGAATCGCGACCATCCCGTGGAACTGGCGCGGCTCGTCACCAAAACCCCTGTACTGCTGCGTGCTCTGGGTGGCTTCCTTCCAGGACTGGCCTCCCACGAGATCCAACAGGTGAGACGTGTTCTGGATATCGGGTGCGGTCCCGGTGTGTGGTCGCTCCAACTGGCGCGCAGCTATCCGGCGGTGGAGGTGATCGGGATTGATACCAGCCTGCTCATGATCAGCTATGCTACGAGGATAGCAATAGGACAAGAGATTCAGAATGTGCTCTATCAGGAGATAACCAGCCTGAGCGAGCCACTGCCTTTCGAGAATGGCACGTTTGATCTCATCAACGCGCCATTTCTCGGCACACGACTCAGCACAGCAAACTGGCCGCATCTGCTGGCGGAATGTCATCGGCTCCTGCGGCCTGGCGGAAGGCTCTGTCTGACCGAAGAGGGGATCGGGAGGAGCAATGCATCCGCGCATGAACAACTGATCCGGCTTTGCGTGCGGGCCATGCAATGCGCTGGCTACCATTTTGCCACTTTGGGGCGGGATCGTGACGCGCCCGATGAACTCAAGGCGTTGCTCGCTGCGGCTGGTTTTCGCGAACAGAGCACGCTCGCACAGGTCATTGACTACTCCTATGGGACCGATCTCCATGAAGCGTGGATACAGGATCGGCTGATCTTCATGAAAGAAGTCCAGCGATTTCTGCTGGAGATGAATGTCGTCACCCAGGAGTATTTCGATAGATTGTACGAACAATTTCGGCACGAGCTGCGCCTTGCCTGCTTTCAGGCAATCCAGCCTTTTGTTACGGTGCGGGCAATAGTATGACTATCCACCCGATTTCTGGGCAGAGACTGCGGTTTATTGAGGGAAGCAAGGGAGAAGGCTTGCGTTTTCGTCGGTGTGGCGAAATGAGGTATCTCCCATCCGCGAGAGATACCTCTGACTGCTACACTACGAGTCGCTCACCGTTCTTCCTCTGCCGGCAACGGCTCTCCGCCCTCTGGAGAAGGGGTCTCGGCCGGGATCTCCACCTGGTGTCTGGGCTGCTCTTTGCGCCCAGGCCAGTAGATGCCCGCCCCGACGAGCAGAGCCAGCAGGGCCAATCCGCCGATGCCCAGGTCCCACTGCTGGCGGGAGAGCAAATTGGTCCAGGGATTGGTAAAGGTGACGACCATCCCCACCGTGCTCGCCAGCACACCCAGCACAATGCAAAGCGTAAAGACCCAATCGGGAGCAAGCTGCATGCGCGCGAAATGCTCCCGGTACTTGCGTCGAATCAGTACCACATCGATAAAGAGTGTCGCCATCGAGATGCACCAGATCACGGTAAGCGCAGCCTGGATCACATCATAGATCACGGTGGCGAGATTTGCCGGGGTGAGCAGTTTGAGCGTGAGCGGTGCCAGGATGAAGATGCCCACTGTGACCAGACCAGCCAGCATACTCTGCACCAGGACCGCCACGGCAGGCACACGGTTCTTATTGACCTTGCTCACGACGGCTGGCAGGCGCCGATCCAGTCCTGACACAAACAGCAACCGTGCGAAGGCATAATTAAAGACGGCGGTGGTAAAGATAAAGAAGCTCAGAAAGATGATGGTGGAGGCGCTCCCCAGGACTTTTCCGAGCGGGCCACCAATGCCAAGGGCAATCGCCTCGGAGACAGCGGCGGGATTCCCCTGGTCGGAGAGCGGAACGGCGGTCATCACCCCGAAGGTGCCGATGAGGTAAGCGAGCATGACAAAGAGCGATCCCCACACGAGGTAGCGGGTCACGGCTCGCTCTTCTTTGACCTCGACGCCCATATTGAGCGGCACTTCGATGCCTAAGAGGGCCAGGATCACCGTGCCGTAAAAGGTGAAGGTCGAAGGATTCGGCAGAAAGTTCCGTGGCGTATAGTCCACCGGAGTAGCGTGCCCATGCAGCAGGGCGAAGAGACCCCCGATGCCGACGAGTAGGATGGCGCTGGCGTAGCAGACGAAGACCACGTTAATAATGGTTTGTGTAACTCTGAAACGCAGGATCGAGAGCACGCATGAAAAGGCGATGATGGCGAGAATGGCGATGCCTTGCTGCCAGGGTGCCGTGAGCGCTTGCGGGACCAGTTGTTGCAGCAAGGCGAGCGCACCATCGCCGGTTGCCACCAGCCCTAACACGCCGGGGAACCAGGCGCAAAAGCCAGCGAAGAAGCCGGGGAAGGGGCCAAGCGCTTTGTGCGTCCATAAGTAGATCGAGCCTTCTCCCGGAAACATGCGTCCCAGTTGTCCGGTGACAAGCGCACCGGGGATGAGGAAAGTGAGGAAACCCAGCCCCCAGTAGACGTAGGCTGATGGCCCGGCGCCCGTCATGATGGGAGCGTTGCTGATAAATAGGACCACCCCGATCATAATGGCGATCAGATCAAAGGTCGTGAGTACCCGGCTCAAGATCGTCGGGGCCACGCGTTCAGAAGGCAGCGTTGAGGCTGCCAAAGACTCTTCGATTGCGGTCATTGTTTTTCCCTCCAAAGGAATAATTCTGAAGAAGGTCTCTCTCCCAGAGGAGCCGAGTCATCCAGGGAAAACCGTAGATCTCCCACCTATGCCGGTCGCGATCCCCACACCGAGCGGAAATACCAGATCGCGCAGAAGCCTGGCTCCTGCATCTGGGAGAGCGCCAGCCGCGAGAGGGCGGCGACCTCTGTCTGGCTGACGGCGCCGCTCTGGATTAGAAATGGCTGCGCGAGCGGCAGGAGCATCTGGAAATAGCGCCTCAGCTCTTCATGGGCTGGTGCGCCAAAAGAAAAGTCGAGAGCCTGGACGACATCCTCGATGTCCTCATAGCCGCCCTGTCGCAGCCAGGCAGCAAGCATGGCGGTGATGCCAAGCTGCGAGCCGCAGGGTGTGTAGCCAAAGCCGGTGCGCCGGCTTGCCTCGGCATACGCGGCACAGAGGCGCTCGAACGCTCTCGCTGTGCTGATGGGATTTTCACACTCGATCAGAACCAGATGCCCACCTGGACGCAGCACCCGCCGGCACTCGGCCAGGAACGGAGGCCAGGCAGCCGCCGAGAGATACGACTGCCCAAAACGCACATGGATCACGTCGAACGTGGCGTCAGGAAAACCGAGAGGCGCAGTGGCATCCATCAGCAGAAAGCGGATATTGAAGAGATCGCGCATAAGAGCCTGCTTGCGAGCCAGATCGATGCGCGCCTCACTGATATCGATCCCGATAATCTGACAGGTGGGAGCACGTTGGGCCAGGTCCAGGGCCCAATCCCCCGATCCGCAACCAATATCAAGCATTTGCAAAGCCTTGCCCGGGGCAAGCACATCGGTCACGACATTGCCCAGATGGCGGGAGAGACAGGTGTGTAACTGCACCAGGCGCGCCGTTTCCGCTGCGCTATCCTGATCCTCGATAAAATACCCGGTGGTCATTTTGCTCTTTCTCCTCCCCTCAGTATTTCTCAAAGTACAGCGCCGCCACCTCCTGCGGCGTCTTGTCCTGCAAGCTTACGACTTCCTGACGCTTGACGGCTATGTAAGCCGTGGAGAGCAGCGGGCCGAGCGCCTCTTGCAGCACGGGATCGCGTGCGAGCGCGTCGAGTGCCTCGCTAAGTGTAGTGGGCAAGCGCCGGACACCCAGGCGCTCGCGTTCCTCCTCAGAAAGCGCGCCTGGATCGACGGAGAGCGGTTCACCCGGATCGAGACCGCGCTTGATCCCATCCAGACCTGCGGCAAGAAGCCCTCCCAGAGCCAGGTAGGGGTTGGCACTGTGGTCAGCCGAGCGCACTTCTAGCCGTAGCGACGCCTCTTCCTGTCCCCACGAGATCGAAGGGACGCGGATCGCTGCCTCACGGTTATCCAGGCCCCACGAGCAGTAGGCCGAACTCCAATGCCCGGGCTGCAACCGTTCGTAGGAATTGACGCTAGCACACGTGAGGGCAACGAGGGCTGGTAGATGCGCGAGCAGGCCACCAATGAAGTGGCGCGCCAGTTCACTGAGCAAGACGGGATCGGCAGCATCGTAGAAGCGATTGTGGCGGTGCTCCTGTTCTTCCTCCAGATCCCACAGCGACAGATGCAGGTGGAGGCCGTTTCCGGCAAATTGCTCGACATAGGGCTTGGGTGCGAAGCTGGCGATGAGACCATGCCGCGCCGCGACGGCCCGCGTCGTCTCGCGCAAGAGGCACACATTATCAGCGGCCTGGAGCAGGTCGGTGGGCGCAAGGGAGATCTCTATCTGTCCTGGCCCGTATTCGCTCTGCACCAGGCGCGGGGTGATCTCCTGCTTCGTGAGGGCAACGAGCCAGGCCGAGAGGAAGCCATCATGCGCATCAAGAGCAGAAGCGCTAAAGAGTGGGGCGAAGTCGGCGGGCTGATAGGGAAAGGCGCCCTCCCCTCGACGCGCCAGCGCGAACTCATGCTCGCTGCCTACCTCGGCAGAGAGACCATGTTCTGCCAGCCGCGCACCCATGCGTCGGAGGAACGTGCGCGGACAGGCTCCCCATGGGACGCCATGGAGCGTGTACATGTCGCCGAACAACGAGGCGCTCTCGGTGGCATAGGGCAGAATGACAAAGGTGGCTGGATCAGGCACGAGCCGAAATTCGCCCACTGGCCCCATGCCCTCAATCACGGCTGGGACATCAAAAGCCGTGAGCGCCTGCTGGGCTACTGGAAAGCCGATGCCGCTCTGCATGCGTGCCGGCAGATCATCGACATAGACAGCCTTGGTGCGGATGAGGCTGGCATTGTCGCAATAGAGCACGCGCATCAGCCGTACCTGCGCACGTTTTGCCAGCGTGAGCACCGCCTGCACATCGGCACTGCGAGTCAGGATCGTCATGAGAACTTCTTTCTCCTTGGCGATGAAGAGGATGTGGGAGCCGGTGGCAGCGGTTGGGTTGGCCCCTCCCTTCCCGGCTGCCAGTTCTGGGCAGACGTGCCCCCGTCGGGAACAGGGGCAAATGCCTTGCTCCACTGCTGCCAGGCCGCCTCACTGGTCGCGAGCATACTGCCAATGGCGAGGGCAAAGAGAATCACGACCAGCACCCCTGCAAGCGCAAGCGTCCAGGCGGCGTTGGAAAGCTGTGGCGTCCAGGAGTTGAGGAGCGTATCGGCCAGGACAAACAGGCAGGCGCTCCCTCCCACCACCGTGCTCATCCACAACACAAAGCGAGGAGCAAGGCGGCTCTGGCCTCCCCGGCCAACCATCTGCGGCGCACCCCGCAAGGCGACAAACAGATCAATGAAGAGAAACAAAGTCGCCAGCACAAAAAACATCGTGATGCTTGCCAGTGTGATGTTGTAGACATTATTCGCCAGTTCTGCTGGTTGACCCAGACCAGGCACGAGTGGGGTCAGGCCGTAAATGAGCAGGAGAATGGAGAGCGCCACCAGCGTTTGCAGCCAGAGCGCAGCCACCGGCACGCGATCCCGCGACAGACGCCCCAACCGCGCAGGCAGTCGCCCGTCAAT
>DATGLE010000282.1:0-10053 GCA_035294325.1 Ktedonobacteraceae bacterium
CTTTAAAGATGGAAGAGATGGTACTGGAAACGGGCGCTGAGAAGTACCGGCAGGAGGCTGCCTGGTATCGCGCGCTCACGCTTGGCGAACGCAGCGCCTTGCTAGCAACAGATAAGCAGGGATCCTCTGCTGTATTTGATAACGAGGCGGCAGAACAACGCCTGCGGATCTGGAAAGAACAGAACCCCTTTACTAAAGATGGCTATTTCACGCAGCGGTTGGCGATGGATGGGCTGAGCGAAGATGATTTTTTCGCGCTGCTCGCCGAACCTGCTGAGGCGCTGCGCGCGCGCGTTCCGGCTGCTCCCGCGTGGCTGGCGGAACTGGCTGAGGCGCTGGAGGGATGGGATGCCGGGGCCGATGGCGCACTGACGCTTAAGGCCGCTAATGCAAGCGTGCAATCCAACGCCTGTTTTATCATACTGCGCCCCCTGATCGAGCGCGCCGCGAAGCGCCTGCGGGCAGGCATAGAGGAGCTGGCTAGAAAGTATCCCCGGCTCCCTTTCAATCCCGCTACCATCCTCTCGCTGCTGCTGCCCGGATTGGTGGCGCCCATTTCGCTGCGGTTCCTCAGAACGTTCATGCTTGAACTGAACGTTGCTCGCATACAGGACCGCTTGCGGGGCGATACTCCAGAGGAGCGCTTCCAGTACTTCGTGCAATATCTGTCGCGGCGCGAGGGTATTTTGCCGCTGCTGGAAGAGTATCCTGTGCTGGCGCGCCGGCTGGTGGAGAGTATTGATCGCTGGGCTGCCTGCTCATTGGAACTGTTAGCGCAGCTCTGCGCCGACTGGGACACGATACGCGTCACCTTTTTCGATGGCATCGATCCCGGCACGCTGGTCGAGGTCGAGACGGGTAAAGGCGATATGCACCACGGCGGGCGCAGCGTGACCATCCTGAGATGGAATTCCGGCGCACGCCTGGTGTATAAGCCGCATTCGCTGGCTATCGATGCGCATTTTCAAGAACTGCTCGCGTGGTTCAACAAGCGCGGCTTCCGGCCCGAGTTTCGCATGCTCAAGGTCATCGATAGGGGCGCGTATGGCTGGGCCGAGTTCGTAGAGGCGCGGCCCTGTTCTTCCAGAGAGGAAATCGAGCGCTTTTACCGGCGGCAGGGTGGCTATCTGGCCCTGCTCTATGCGCTGGAGGCTATGGACGTGCATGCCGAGAACTTGATCGCCGCCGGTGAGCATCCCATATTGATCGACCTTGAGACGTTGTTGCAGCCCCGGGTCGCTGTGCCCACCGCCATCAAGCAGCGCTATCCTGGCCTGGAGATCATGGATCACTCTGTTATGCGTGTGAGCCTGCTGCCGCAGCGCCTCTGGGTGAGCGAACAGAGCGAAGGTATCGATATCAGCGCCCTGGGCGGTGCATCCGGGCAGCTTACGCCGAAGCCGGTAGCTAAGGTGACGGCGAGCGGGACCGATCAGATGCGCATTGTACGCGAGCGCGTCAGCCTCGAACTCGGCCAGAATCGCCCGAAGCTGCAAGGCCAGGACGTGAATACACAGGAGTATTGCGATAGCATCATCGCCGGCTTCAAGGCTGCCTATAACCTGATCTTACAGCATCGCGACGAGCTGCTGTCGGAGATACTGCCGCGCTTTGCCCACGACGAAATACGCTGTATGTTCCGTCCAACGGCGACCTATATGTTGATGTACCTGGATAGTTTTCATCCCAACGTTTTGCGCGATGCACTTGACCGTGATCGCCTCCTTGATCGGCTCTGGGTTGGCGCAGAGCAGCGGCCACACATTGCGAAGATTATTCCGGCGGAGCAGGCCGATTTGCAGAGCGGCGATATTCCCGTCTTCAAGACCACGCCGGCGACATGCGATCTCTTCGCCAGCGATGGCAGTCTGATCAGCGGGTTCCTCGATAAGCCGGGGCTGGAGATGGTCAACAAGCGTATACAGCATCTCGATGATGAGGATCTTGAGAAGCAGATCTGGATTATTCGCGCCTCGTTCGCCGCGATGGCGCTGGGCATTGACAAAGTGGGGCAGCCGTTGCTTCGCTTGCAGCCCTCGCGGAGTGAAATGAGTTACGAACGCCTGATCGCAGGCGCGCAGGCTGTAGGAGATCGACTGCACCGGCTTGCGCTTCATGTCGAGGGAACGGTGGGCTGGCTGGGCCTTACTCCGGTTAACGAGCGCGAATGGCACCTGCTGCCGGCGGACGCCGACCTGTATAGCGGCACGGCGGGTATGGCCCTCTTCCTGGCCTACCTGGGAGCGCTGACCGGCGAGGATCGCCATACCGAACTGGCGCGGCTGGCGCTCGCTACGGTGCGCCATCAGATCGCGCCACAGAAGGAGCGCCCCGAGCAGGCCAGCGTAGGACTTTTCAGCGGCATCGCCGCGATTATCTACCTGCTTGCTCATCTGGGAACCCTGTGGAACGACCCGGCGCTCTACCGCGAGGCGGAGGAGATCGTGAAACTGCTGCCTGCTGCTATCGAGCAGGATCAGATGCTCGATGTGATGGCTGGCTCGGCGGGCTGTATCGCGGCGCTGCTCGCCCTGCACTCCGTTGCGCCATCGCCAACGACGCTGGCAACAGCGATGCAATGCGGCGATCATCTCGTCTCTTGCGCGCGGCCGATGTTGCGCGGCGTCGGCTGGAGTACGAAGATTGCGGAGATCCCGCTGGCGGGCATATCGCACGGCAATGCCGGTATCGCCTTGAGCCTGCTGCGCCTCCATGCCGTCTGTGGCGAGGGACGCTTCCGGCGCGCGGCGCTGGAGGCAATGGAGTACGAGCGTGGTCTCTTTTCGCCAGAGCGGCGCAACTGGCCCGACCTGCGCAAGCCTGCCTCCGATCAACCGCAGCCGGAGCCTGAGCAGGCGGCGTGCATGGTCGCCTGGTGTCACGGCGCCCCGGGTATGGCGCTCGCCCGCCTCGGATCGCTGCCCTTCGTCGATGACGCCGCTATACGCGGGGAGATAGAGGCCGCTCTTGCGACCACACTCGCCGAGGGCTTTGGCTGGAACCATTCGCTCTGTCACGGCGACATGGGAAATATCGATGCGCTGCTCGTGGCCGCTCAGATGCTGCGCGATCCTCACTATGAGGAACAGATCAGGCGCATCGTCCCGATGTTGTTAGATAGCATTGATCGCCAGGGCTGGATGACCGGCGTGCCCCAGGGTATCGAGACGCCCGGCCTGATGACGGGCCTGAGCGGAACCGGCTACGAACTGCTTCGTCTAGCCGCCCCGAACCGCGTGCCATCCATTCTGGCGCTCGAACCGCCGGTTCAGCATTAACAACCGGATTCCGCGATAGAGAAGGGATGATGGGCACCCGTAGGGACGCAGCGCCGCCCCCGGGTGTCTTCCCCTCGCTGCCGCAGGCAGAGCAAACTTCCTCACTATTAGCTGTAAAGCAAGGTATATTGCGATAAACTATGAGAGAAGCATTAGTAGAAGTTAAGAGAGAACTTAGTAGTTTTATTGTTGACTTGCGTTACGAAAAGAACCCCGACTACTATATTCATATATTGGAACGAATAAAGAGAGACTTCTATAAATAGGACGGCAGGCTCTATCTCAAATAGAGACGGGCGCGCGGATCCTTCGCGGGTGCTCAGGATGACAGACCGTGTGACGTAGAGCCTTTGCTGGTACCCAGGACGATATATCTGCTATTCAGGATGACAGGTCTGCCTGCCTTTTCAGGCCGTTGGTCGGCAAAAATCATTGGGACACCGAATTAAGGAAAGTAACGCAACGTATGGGAATATCTGGTAGAAAAAAACAGGGTATCTTTGTCGCCCCGCTGGCACCTGTACCTGCGAGGTGCGACTATAATGCTGGTGTGATAGGGGCGCTGGAGCAGCGCCGTATCTTGCTGGATAGCGCGCTGGGCAGCCTCATGGAGCGTGCCGGGAACATCGGCGCCATTGCCGGGCGGCTGGTTAAAGCGCTCTCTACCGGGCATAAGGTACTGATCGCGGGGAATGGGGGAAGCGCGGCGCAGGCGCAGCACTTCGCAGCCGAGCTTGTGGGCCGCTTCAAGCGCGAGCGCAGTCCTTACGCCGCGCTCGCGCTGACCACCGATACCTCGATTCTGACCGCCATTGGCAACGACTATGGCTACGAGGATATCTTCGCGCGCCAGATCCGCGCCCTGGGACAGCCTGGCGATCTATTCATCGCACTGAGCACCAGCGGCGAATCCGAGAACCTGGTACGCGCCGCCACTGCCGCGCAACAATATCTTATCACCGTTGTTGCCATGGTCGGCGAGCGGGCCTGCCGTTTAGGGAAGGTGGCCGATATCGCGCTGCAAACGCCCATCGCCGATACCGCGATTGCGCAAGAGCTGCACATGCTGATAATACATGTGCTCTGTGACATCGCCGAGGGGCAACTCGCAGCGTGTGAAGGCGAGGCGAGCCTGTGAAGCGGCGCGCAGTTTTTCTTGACCGCGATGGAACGCTGGTCCATGCCGCTCACTATCCATCGCGTCCGCAAGATCTGCATCTTTACGATAACATCGGTCCTGGCATGCGTGCCTTGCAGAGCCTCGGTTTCCGCCTGGTCGTGATTACGAACCAGGCCGGCATCGCACGCGGCTACTTCGACGAGGGTGATTTGCAGCGCATGCACGCCTATCTCCGTGCTGAACTGGCGCTGTGGGGGGTACGCCTGGATGGCATCTATTACTGTCCTCACCATCCAGAGGGCGTCGTCCCCGAACTGGCCGTCAGCTGCACATGTCGCAAGCCGCAGCCGGGGATGCTGTTACAGGCCGCACGTGATCTCGACCTTGATCTGCGGCGCTCCTGGTTCGTCGGCGACATCCTCGATGATGTCGAAGCCGGGAATCGCGCCGGCTGCCGTACCATCCTGGTCGATCTCGGCACCGAATCTGTGCCCGAACACTTCCTGCGCAGCCCTGCATTCGTCGCGTCGGATACACGCCACGCGCTGGAAATTATCAAAACCGTCACTGCGCTGGAGCCAGATCTCGACCTGGTATACCGGCCCACAGCGTGGCGCGACGGTCAGGGGGAGCCATCCAACACCGGGATGATGAACCGTAACAGTCAGAATCAGGAGTATCCCCTGGCGCACAGCCGTGCGCTTCATCGCGCCTTCAACTGCTCTACAGGCCGAACCAGCGCGATTGATCGGGCGGCTGCGCACGCAAAGGATCGCCACTCTTGATGGTTAAGGTTCATTATCCCTGCACTGGTGTAGGAGCAAGAAATGGCAGTTGATCTCGTTTCCTGTTTTCGCCAGCTTCGCGCGCTGGTGATCGGCGACGCCATGCTGGATACATACCTTGAAGGGACGGCCTCGCGCCTCTGTAGCGAGGGGCCGGTGCCGGTTGTCAGCAAAACCGCCGAGCATCGCATCCCTGGCGGTGCGGCGAATACGGCTGCGAACCTGCGCGCGCTTGAGGCTGACGTGATCTTTCTGGGATTGGCAGGCCGTGACGTGGCCGGTGAACTACTGCGCCGCGCCTTGCGGGAACGAGGCGTCAGTGACCGCTGGCTGGTTGAGGATGAAGCTGTTCAGACGCTTCACAAGCTGCGCATCCTCGCCGATGGGCAGTACGTTGTGCGCTTCGATGAGGGCGGCCCTCAGGGCGCCAATGCGCCCGCTGCTGAGCGGCGCCTGATCGCCCGTCTCGAAGAAGCCTACGCCCTGTGTGATCTCGTGCTCGTCTCAGATTATCGCTATGGCGTCGTCTCCGAAGCGTTGATCGAGCGCCTGCGCGAATTGCACATGGCCCACCCGAAGGTACTGCTCATCGACTCCAAAGCCCTGCACCGCTTCCATGCTTTGCCAGCGACGGTAGTAACGCCAAACCACCTGGAGGCGCGATTGCTCATCGATAAGGACGTGCCGCAGAACCTCGTGTTGAGCGACGATCTGAGCGAGGTAGAGTATGTCGCGCGGCGCCTGCTCGCCATGCTGGCCGCCGAGCACGTAGCGATTACACTGGCCGAGCGCGGCGTGCTGCTGCTGGATCGCGCCGGCAATGTGCAGCATCTGCCTGCGCACCCCGTTGCGCATGCCAACGACGTTGGTGCCGGCGATTCGTTCGCGGCGGCGCTGGCCCTGGCACTGGCGGCGGGCGGCAGCATCACGGAGGCGGCGCAGATCGGCGTCGATGCCGCGAGCATCGCCGTTACCAGGCGCTGGACGGCGATTGTGCAGCATCAAGAGTTGCTGCAACGTGTCAGCCTGAGAGAATACGCGGATTCCGCGCGGGCCGCGCGCGAGGGTAGCGCTGCGCTGGATGGCGGGAGGAGCGCCGAACTCGCGCACCTGGCGGCGCGGCTCGAAGAGGAACGCCAGGCCGGGCGCAGTATCGTCTTTACCAACGGCGTCTTCGATATTCTTCATGCCGGGCATGTGCAGTTCCTGCGCCGCGCGAAGGCGCTCGGTGATGTGCTGGTCGTCGCCGTCAACAGTGATCGCGGGACGCGGAGGCTCAAGGGCAAGGGCAGGCCCATCAATAGCGAGCGGGACCGCCTGGCACTGGTGGCCGCGCTGGATGTGGTGGATCATGCGATCCTCTTCGAGGAAGATACGCCCGCCGAGCTGATTCGCACCCTGCGCCCGCATATTCATGTCAAGGGCGGCGACTATGCGGAGAGGGAGCTGCCGGAGGCCGAGGCGGTGCGCGATGTCGGCGGGCGTATGGTAATCCTGCCGCTGGTGGGCAGCATGAGCACCAGCGGGATGATTGATCGCATTGTGGCCGTGGCGACACGCAATGAGGTACATGGATCCTTCGCTGCCACTCAGGATGACATCAAACGCAAACAGGATGACATGACCGATGCTGATAACAGGCAGAAAGGAAGACG
This sequence comes from Ktedonobacteraceae bacterium, assembly GCA_035294325.1. GTDB lineage: Bacteria > Chloroflexota > Ktedonobacteria > Ktedonobacterales > Ktedonobacteraceae > DATGLE01. Next base: position 6,839 of record DATGLE010000282.1, read on the forward strand.
ATGATCGACGAACGCTGGCGCTCTGCGCGCAAGGTGCTGCTGGTGCGGCTCGATAATCTTGGGGATGTGCTGCTGATGACTCCGGCTTTTCATGCCGTGAAGGCTGCGCTGCCATCTGCTTCCCTGACGCTGCTGGCGAGTCCCATCGGGGCGCAGGTTGGCGCGCTGAATCCCGATATCGACGAGGTGATCGTCTACCAGGCACCGTGGATGGATCCCTGGCATAAGCTTCCGCAGGATAGCCGGCGCGAGCAGCACATGATCGCCGAGATCAAAGCGCGCGGCTTCGATGGCGCTATCATTTTTACTTCGTTTCACCAGAGTGCGCTGCCAGCTGCCTACCTGTGCTACCTGGCGGATATCCCGCTGCGTGTCGCGGCCTCTATCGATGGACCTGGCTCGCTGCTGACCACGCGTCATAAGCATCCCGAACGCATGATGCACGAGGTTGAGCGCGGGCTGGACCTGGTGGGCGCTATCGGCATGACCACCGACGAACAGGATCTTGTGCTCAGCGTCCCCGATCTTGCGATGAATGTGGTCGATGACCTGCTCCTCTCGCACGGCATCGCCAGCCATCACCCGCTCATGATTGTGCATCCCGGCTGTAGCATGCCGGCGCGCACCTATCCCTGGGAGATGTATGCCGGGATCATCAACCTGCTCGTCGAGCGGCTCGGCGCCTTTGTCTGCGTTACCGGAGCCGAAGATGAGAGAAAACTGGTTGCACGGTTGCTTGAGCGAGTGTATCCAGAGTACCGCCGTTCGACGCTTGCTCTGGCCGGTGTCCTGCCCTTCCCGGCGCTCTGCGGACTGATTCGGCGCGCCGATCTCACCATCACCAATAACACCGGGCCAATGCATATCTCCGCCGCCGTCAAGACGCCAGTGGTCGCGCTCTTCGCGCTTACGAATCCGCCCGAGCAGTGGGGGCCGTGGCACGTCGCTCATCGCCAGTTGTACCATGATGTACCATGCCGACTCTGTTACCAGCGCGTCTGTCCCTACCAGCACGAGTGCCTGCGCCTGGTTACGCCTGAAATGGTCCTGGATGCCGCCGCTGAACTGCTGCATGAAACCGACAGCACAGGCATATTGCAGGCTGATAATGAAGAGGAAACCTCATGCGGAATCGAGCGATGATGAACCTTAACGAACAAGATCGGCAAGGGAAAGGATGCCGGGCCATTGTAGGGACGCAGCGCTTCACCCGGGGGCGGCGCCGCCGCGTCCCTATGCCGTCCCCACAGTTCTACCTGGCTGTCACCCCTCATTATCGCGCCTCCAACCACTCGACAGGGCGATCAGGCGCGATAATGCAGGTTAGCTTTGTAAACCGGGAACTGCGAGCGCACTCATGCTCGCATGGAAAAGGTAGAGCATCATCGCGCGGCTGCGCAAAGATGTCGTTCTGGAAGAGGAGAATAGCATGAGTGGAAAGTTGGAAATACATGATATAAAGCGCATCGCCATCTTTCGCGCTCTCCAGATCGGCGATCTACTGGTAGGCGTGCCGGCTCTGCGCGCCATCCGGCGGCAATTTCCGTCAGCCGAGATCACACTGATTGGCCTGCCGTGGGCGGAAGCGTTCGTGCGGCGTTATCAGTGTTATCTTGATCGCTTCGTCGAATTCGCTGGCTATCCGGGAATCAAGGAGGTTGCCTTTGACACCTGGCGCAGCAGCAAGTTCATCGAGGAGCAGCGCAGTTACGGCTATGACCTCGTGGTGCAGATGCATGGCAGCGGCCCGGCAAGCAATCCCTTCGCTCTTGCCCTGGGTGGCCGCATCACCGCCGGCTACTATGAAGGCACGCCGCCGCCTGGCCTGGATCCTGCGGCCCTCTATCCGCGTGATGAACACGAGGTCTTGCGCAACCTCGGTCTCGCGGCCCTGCTGGGCTGTTCCGATCTCGATGCCAGGCTGGAGTTTCCGCTATACGACGACGATTATACAGAGGCCGCCGCCTTATTGCGCAGGTTGCCGCATGCCGGGCGCCCGTGGATAGGGCTGCACCCGGGAGCGCGCCCCCAGGCGCGGCGCTGGCCCGCAAGGTATTTCGCGGAACTTGGCGATGAACTGGCGCGGCGCTTCGGAGCAAATATCATTATAACAGGAAGTGCGGACGAAAGGTCAACAGTACAAAAAGTGATTGCAAGCATGAAGGCGCAGCCGCTCAACGTGGCGGGCGAAACCTCGCTGGGAGGGCTGGCAGCGCTCATCAGCAAGCTGGATCTCTTCATCAGCAACGACACCGGCCCGGCGCATATCGCCTGCGCCCTCGACACGCCAAGCATTACGATCTTCGGCCCCGCCGATCCTAGACGCTGGGCGCCGCTCGATCGGGGCCGCCATCCCATCGTTCGCTTTCCTGTTGCGTGCAGCCCCTGTGAATACGAGGTCTGCCCCATCGATCACTGCTGCCTGCGCTGGCTCAGCCCCGCCCAGGTTCTCGCAGTCGCCAAAAAACACCTGCGATATGCATCTGAGGGCAATGGGTATCGTGGGGGGGAAGGCAATATGGGGGCCACAAGACCGGGATCGCAAGATGGGGAAGGCAATATGGGGTGCAAGATGGATAAGGCAAGACGGGGATCATGAGATGGTTAAGACAAAATGTATAATGTAAGAGGAGTATCAAAAGATGAAAAAATAACAAGATATGGATCGCAAGATGAAGGATGTAAGATGGGGATCGCAAGATGGGGATCACAAGCAAGAAGGATAAGGAAAGATGGAGAATGTAAGACTGGGATAGATAGAAAGATGAATAAGGTAAGACATAAATTTAAAGATTTTTAAGGCAGAGTGGGGATCGAAAGACAGGTATGCAAGCAAGAAGGATAAGGAAAGATGGCGAATGCAATACGGGTATAGATAGAAACAAGAATAAGGTAAGATATGGGTATGCAAGATATTTAAGGCAAGACGGGGATGGAAAGACAGGTATGCAAGATATTTAAGATAGGGTGAGAATGGAAAGACGGGTATGCAAGATGTTTAAGGCAGGGTGGGGATGGAAAGGCGGGTATTGGAAGACGTTTAAGGTAGGGTGGGGATGGAAAGACGGGTATGCAAGATGTTTAAGGCAGGGTAGGGATGGAAAGACGGGGATCGGAAGACGGGGATCGGAAGACGGGGGCAAGCCCCGTCTCTACATTCCCATTCCTGTGAACCGTCAGATGTAGAGACGGGGCTTGCCCCCGTCTGGTTTGCC